>CAYFYD010000354.1:0-4869 GCA_964347195.1 uncultured Ectothiorhodospiraceae bacterium | reverse complement strand
CCCGCGGATGCCACGTGACGGTCGTGCCCGCGCAGACGCCGGCGAGCGAGGTGCTCGGTCACGCACCGGACGGCGTATTCCTCTCCAACGGTCCCGGCGATCCGGATGCCTGCACCTATGCCGTCGACGCGATCCGCGAGCTGCTGGAGTGCGGGGTGCCGATCTTCGGCATCTGCCTCGGTCACCAGCTCCTCGCCCTCGCGGGAGGAGCCCGCACCGTCAAGATGAAGTTCGGCCACCACGGCGCGAACCATCCCGTGCAGGTGGTGGAGACGGGCGAGGTCCTGATAACCAGTCAGAACCACGGGTTCGCGGTAGACGAGGAGACCCTTCCCGACAACGTCGAGGCCACCCACCGTTCGCTCTTCGACGGCTCTCTCCAAGGCATCCGCTTCGCCGACCGTCCCGCCTTCGGGTTCCAGGGCCACCCGGAAGCGAGCCCGGGTCCGCACGACATTCGTTCCCTCTTCGAGCGCTTCGTCGCCCTGATGCACGAATCCCGTGGTCCCCGGGAAGGGGGAGCCGTCTCCGGATCGCTCCCGTCCGGGGCGCTCGCCTGAACCCGGGGCTCTCGTAGTGCCGAGGCGAAGCGACTTCGAGTCCGTCCTCATCGTCGGCGCCGGCCCCATCGTGATCGGCCAAGCCTGCGAGTTCGACTACTCGGGCGCGCAGGCCTGCAAGGCGCTGCGCGAGGAGGGCTACCGGGTGGTGCTGGCCAACTCCAATCCCGCCACCATCATGACCGATCCCGGAATGGCCGATGCGACGTACATCGAGCCCATCCAGTGGCGGACCCTCGCCCGCATCATCGAGCGCGAACGGCCGGGCGCTCTGCTGCCCACGATGGGCGGACAGACCGCCCTCAACACCGCCCTCGACCTGCACCGTTTCGGGGTGCTGGACGCCTTCGGGGTCGAGATGATCGGAGCGACCCGGGATGCCATCGACACCGCCGAAGACCGTGAACGCTTTCGCGAAGCGATGCGGGACATCGGCCTCGAAGCGCCGAGCTCGGAGCTCGCGCACTCGATGGACGATGCTCTGCGCATCCAGCACGAGATCGGCTTTCCCGTCATCGTGCGCCCTTCGTTCACGCTCGGAGGAAGCGGCGGGGGCATCGCCTACAACCGCGAGGAGTTCGCGGCGGTCTGCGAGCGCGGGCTCGACGCGTCCCCGACCCGCGAGATCCTGCTCGAGGAGTCGGTGCTGGGATGGAAAGAGTTCGAGATGGAGGTGGTCCGGGACCGCAAGGACAACTGCATCATCGTGTGCTCGATCGAGAACCTGGACCCGATGGGCGTGCACACCGGCGACTCCATCACCATCGCTCCCGCCCAGACGCTCACCGACAAGGAGTACCAGATGATGCGCGATGCATCGATTGCGGTGCTCAGGAGAGTCGGCGTGGACACCGGCGGCTCCAATGTGCAGTTCGCGGTACACCCCGAGACCGGACGCCTCCTCGTCATCGAGATGAATCCGCGGGTCTCGCGGTCCTCGGCGCTGGCCTCCAAGGCGACGGGCTTTCCGATCGCGCACGTGGCCGCCAAGCTGGCGGTCGGGTACACCCTGGACGAGATCGAGAACCAGATCACCGGGGGCGCGACGCCCGCCTCCTTCGAACCGAGCATCGACTACGTGGTCACGAAGGTGCCGCGCTTCAACTTCGACAAGTTCCCGGAGGCGCAGCCCCGGCTCACCACCCAGATGCGCTCGGTGGGCGAGGCGATGGCGATCGGAAGGAGCCTGCAGGAGTCGCTGCAGAAGGCGCTGCGCAGCCTGGAGACCGGACTCGACGGACTGGACGAGATCGTGTCCGGCGAGGACGGAGACGCGCCGGCGCTCCTGCGCGGGGAGCTGCGCGCGCCCGGTCCGGAACGCATCCGCTACGTCGCGGACGCGTTCCGGCACGGGATGTCGATCCCCGAAGTCCGCGAGCTCTCGGGCATCGATCCCTGGTTCCTGGCGCAGATCGCGGAGCTCGTCGCGATCGAGTCCGCGCTGCGCCGCACTCGCCTCGAGGACCTCGACGCCCCGGCACTCCTGCGCCTGAAGCGCAAGGGGTTCTCCGACCGGCGCATCGCGGCGCTGCTCGGCTGCGGGGAGCCCGCGATACGCACCCGCCGCCACGCCCTCGGCGTGAGGCCGGTGTTCAAGCGGGTCGACTCGTGCGCGGCCGAGTTCCCGGCGACCACCGCCTACCTCTACTCCACCTACGAGGAAGAGTGCGAATCGCAGCCCACGGAGCGGGCCAAGATCATGGTGCTCGGCGGAGGACCCAACCGCATCGGACAGGGCATCGAGTTCGACTACTGCTGCGTCCAGGCCGCGCTCGCGGTCCGGGACGCCGGTTTCGAGTCCATCATGGTCAACTGCAATCCGGAGACGGTCTCCACCGACTACGACATCTCCGACCGTCTCTACTTCGAGCCGCTGACGCTGGAAGACCTGCTCGAGATCGTCGACAAGGAGAAGCCGCGGGGGATCGTGGTCCAGTACGGAGGCCAGACCCCGCTCAAGCTCGCCCGCGCGCTGGAGGCGGCCGGCGCTCCCGTCATCGGGACCTCGCCCGACTCCATCGACCTCGCCGAAGACCGGGCGCGCTTCCAGGGGCTCATCGAGCGCCTCGGGCTGAAGCAGCCGGAGAGCCGCAGCGCGCGCACTCCCGAGCAGGCGGGCAGGATGGCCGCGGAGATCGGGTATCCGCTCATGGTGCGCCCCTCCTACGTGCTGGGGGGGAGGGCGATGAAGATCGTCTATCGCGACGCGGAGCTCGAGGGCTACATGCGCCAGGCGGTCGACGTCTCGGAGTCCTCGCCGGTGCTCCTGGACCGCTTTCTGGAGGACGCGATCGAGGTCGACGTGGATGCGGTCTCCGACGGCCGCGAGGTGGTGGTCGGCGGCATCATGGAACACATCGAGCAGGCCGGAGTGCATTCCGGGGATTCGGCCTGCTCACTCCCTCCGTGCACTCTGAGCGCGAGGATCCAGGACCTGATCCGGGCGCAGACCCGCCTGCTCGGCCGTGCGCTCGACGTGGTCGGGCTGATGAACGTGCAGTTCGCGGTGTGCGGTGAGGAGGTGTACGTCCTCGAAGTGAATCCCCGGGCATCGCGCACCGTACCCTTCGTCTCGAAGGCGACCGGCACCGCGTTCGCCCGGGTCGGGGCGCTGTGCATGATGGGAAGATCGCTCTCCGAGCAGGGGATCGCAGAGAGCGCCGACCCCTCCTACTATTCAGTCAAGGAAGCGGTGTTCCCCTTCGTCAAGTTCCCCGGGGTGGACACCCTGCTCGGGCCGGAGATGAAGTCCACGGGGGAGGTGATGGGAGTGGGGCGGCGTTTCGGTCAGGCCTTCGCGAAGGCCGCGCTCGCCTCGGGGGCGGACCTGCCCTTCAAGGGGTGCGCCTTCCTGAGCGTCCGCGACCGCGACAAGCCGGAGGCGGTAGAGGTGGCCCGCGGTCTTCACGCCCTCGGATTCGACATCGTCGCTACCGGCGGTACCGGCCGGGCGCTGCGCACGGCGGGCGTGAAGTGCGCATTCGTCAACAAGGTGGCGGAAGGCCGGCCGCACATCGTCGATCTGTTGAAGAACGGCGAGATCGACTTTATCGTCAACACCACGGAGGGAGAACGGGCGGCCTCCGATTCGTACACTATCCGCCGGACTGCGCTCCAGCACGGCGTCGCCTACACGACCACCATGGCCGGGGCCCGGGCGACGGTGCTCGCGATCCGCGAGCTGCACGTGACCGACGTGAACCGGCTCCAGGACCTTCACGAGGAGGCGGCATGAAACGCTCTCCCATCACTGTGCAGGGCGCTCGGCGGCTCAAGGACGAGGTGCAGCGCCTGAAGACGGTGGAGCGACCCCGGATCATCAAGGCGATCGCGGAGGCGCGCGCGCACGGCGACCTGCGCGAGAACGCCGAGTACCATGCGGCGAAGGAGGAGCAGAGCTTCACGGAAGGCCGCATCGCCGAGATCCAGGAGTGCCTCTCCCGCGCCGACGTGATCGACACCCGAAGTGTCAAGGCGGACGGCCGGGTGGTCTTCGGCGCCACGGTGGACCTCTGCAACCTCGGGACCGACGAAGAGGTGCGCTTCCGGATCGTGGGGGAGTTGGAGGCGGACATCGACGAGGGACTGATCTCCGTCTCGTCGCCGCTCGCGAAGGCGCTGATCGGCAAGCGGGAGGGCGATGTCGCCCTGGTGCGGGCGCCCGCCGGGGACATCGAGTACGAGATCCTCGAGGTGGCGTACGCTTGAGCGACGCCGGGCCGAAGCCGGGAAGCCCGAAGCGCGGTCCCTGCTCTCGCCCGGGCCGCCGCGCGCATGCCCCGGCGGCGGGACGCTCTCCCGCTTCGCGGCGTCGCGAGCGCCGCCGCTCCCGCCGCGGGGCCTGATCCTTGACGCGGCGCCGCTCCCGGCGATGGCGGTTGGAGCACGACCGCGACCCCTTCGTGCGAAGGGCGAGGGCGGAGGGATACCGGTCCCGCGCCGCCTACAAGCTGATCGAGATCGCGGAACGGGAAGGCATTCTCCGGAGGGGACAACGGGTGCTCGACCTGGGAGCCGCCCCGGGCGGGTGGTCGCAGGTCGCGGCGTCCCGGGTGGGACCGCAGGGCCGGGTCGTCGCGCTCGATCTGCTGCCCATGCAATCGCTGCCCGGGGTTCGCGTAGTGCAGGGCGACTTCATGGACGCCGGTGTCCGGGCCAGGCTGCGGGACGCGTTGAACAGCGCGGCGGCGGACTTGATTTTGTCCGACATGGCTCCCAACTTGGAGGGTGTCAAAGCAGCGGACGCCGCCAGAGGCCTGGAGATGGCATACAACGTGGTCGCTCTCGCCCCGCAGTGGCTGGTCGCCGG
>CAYFYD010000353.1:0-4879 GCA_964347195.1 uncultured Ectothiorhodospiraceae bacterium | reverse complement strand
CGGGGTAGATCCGTCCGCTGTATCCATCGACGTAGTCGTCGGGCTGGCCGCGCTCCCCGTGGTCCGGATAGCCCGGGTACACCGAGACGTACGGATCCCGCTCCCCGGCGCCGTCCGTGGTCCGCCGCACGTGCACCTCGCGCCAGATCCGGTTGAAGGGCTCGCCGAGCATCCGCTGGAGGTGATGCGTGTACTCGTGCACCGCGCTCCCGAGGGTGCCGCTCACGGCCATGAGCGCCCCGGCTTCGGGAGCCGCCCGATACCCCCCTCGCTTCTCCGCCCGCCGCACCTCGACCTCGACGCCGTTCCCCCGCTCGACCCATGAGCGCGGCAGCATCGCGGCCGCGGCGAGCACCTCCCGGGCGGGCCCCATACCCGACCCCGCGACAATGTTGGGCTCCACCTCCCCCGCCCCCCGCTCGTGGCGCAGGCGCTCGATGAGCGCGGCGCGGAAGGCCGCCGCCCCGACCGCGGTGGTGATGTCGCCGGCCTCGCCCACGAGCTCGCGGCGCACCCGCCGCCCCGCGATCATGTAGTCCTCGGGCGCGGTGAACGCCTGGAGCTGCGCGGCGAGCGCCGGCGGCGCCCCGGGGAGCCGCTCCGCCGCCCAAGTTCGCATCGCCTCCACCGGGTCGACCAGCCCGACGTTGTGGTCCCACCCCGGGTCGATGCCGAGCGGCACCTGGTGGACCCGGCCGCTGCGCCGGTTCACCCATTGGCGGGTCCGGATCTCCGGGTCGGGTGAGACCTGCCAGCCCCGGTCCGCAAGGTCCTCGGCGCTCCACTGCGTGACCGTGCACCGGCAACGCCAGCCGTTCGGGGGGTAGTGGCTCTCCCAGAACGGATGGTCCACGGGCAGGACGATGCCGTCCCACGCCCGGTGCGCGGGCCGGGTGCGCGCATCGAGCACCGCCTCGTAGCGCAGGTACGGCGCCCCGTCCCGGGTCCGTTCGATGCGCTCCCAGTGCCCGCGCTGCGCGGCGGTGATGAGGTTCGTCTCGAAGATGGTCCGCAGGCGCCGCGGCCCGATGGCGACCTGCACGACCTCGCCGGTGTCGGGGTCGAGGATCTCGCGTTGCCCCCACCAGCCGAGGCGCTGGAGGCGGGGCCGCAGGTCCTCGACGAACTCCGCGAACGTCTGGCCCTCGGCCTGCGCCCGGTCCACGGCGAGGCGCAGCGCGCGCAGGATGTCGAAGCGCATGACCTTCGCCGCGGTGAAGCTCACCAGGTGGGACTCGGCCGCGGTATCGCGCCAGTCGAAGCCGATGTGCGCGCCCTTCGCGCGCAGGTGCCGCACCGCCTCGGCGGGGGGGAGGTCCAGGTACTCGACGGGCACGGGACGGCTCAGCCGGGCACGGGTCGGCAGGCGTTCATGCGCTTCATGCTCGCGCCGGGGCGGTCCACGCGGCAAGGCCCGGCGGGGCGGGTGACACGATCGATCCATCCGCGGACCCGCCCCGCGGGTACATTCGCGCCATGTACTTCTCTCTTGGCGCCGCGCTCGCCGCCGAATCGACCGACGAACCGCAGTGGGTGCACCTGCTGCCCACGGGTGACGCGGCGGCCCGTGACGGCCGGCGCTGGCATGGTGATCCCGACGCCATCGTGCAGCGCAGCCTCGCGTGGGCCGCCTCCGCCGATCTCCCGGTCGACTTCGAGCACCAGACCCAGCGCTCGGAGACGAATGGTCACCCCGCGCCCGCCGCGGGCTGGATCGAGACGCTGGACGCGCGCCCAGACGGAGTCTGGGCCCGGGTGCGCTGGAACGAGCGGGCACGGGAGATGCTGCGGGCCAGGGAGTACCGCTACATCTCGCCCGCGTTCACGCACACGGAGGCCGGCGAGATCCTGACGATCGTCGGCGCAGCGCTCACGAACATCCCGGCGCTGCGCCTGACCGCGCTGGCGACCGCACACCCTTCCATCACCGGAGATCTGTCCATGGACCTCCTGAAGAAGCTCATCGCGCTCTGCGGCCTCGATGCCGCCACCACCACCGAGCAGGCGCTGGCGCACGTCGAGTCGCTCATGTGCGCCCAGCGTCACGCGACGGCGCTGTGCACGGTCCTCGGCATCCGAGTCCAGGGACACCGCGAGCAGATCGACGCCGCCCGCGAGATCGCCCAGACGGCCGCGCTCGCCCAGGCAGCGCCAGGCGGTGTACCGGATCCGGGCCAGTTCGTGCCTCGATCCGAGTTCGCACAGCTCTCGCGCGAGCTCTCCGAGCTGCGCGCCGCCCAGGCGACGGCGACGGCGACCGCCGCGGTGGACGCCGCGATGGCGGCTGGCAAGGTCACCCCGGCCGCCCGCGCGTGGGCCCTGGGCTACGCGGCCAAGGACCCGGAGGGCTTCCGCGCCTACTGCGAGATGGTGCCGTCCCTCATCACCCCCGGCGCCACCGGCCCGGCGGGTGTCCCGGCCCGCGGCGCCGACACCCTCACCGCCACCGAGCGCTCGGTCTGCTCGCAGATGGGGCTCGCCACCAAAGCGTTCACCGATGCGCGCACGGCCGGCACACAGGAGGCAGCGTGATGGCAGCGCTCTCGGCAAACACCATCCGCCTCGCCCGCGACGGGCGAGTGCTGAGGATCGAGGCGAGCGGCACCGTCTACGTCGGCTCGCTCCTCCAGTTCGATGCCTCCGGGCACGTGAAGCCCATCACCGGCGCCACGAGCCTGAAGGTCGCCGGCGTCGCCGCGACGGCGGGCAAGGACGGGGACATGATCGAGGTCCACCGCAACCAGCTCTTCCACTTCCCCGTGAAGTCCGGCGACACCCCCGACCCCGGCGACGACGTGTACGCCGAGCACGACAACGACGTCACCACGACATCCAGCGCCCGCACGAAGGTCGGCAAGGTCTACGCCGAGGACAGTGACGGCGTCTGGGTGTGGGTGAGCTGAGGGAAAGCCGATGATTGTCAACAGGACCACCCTCTCGACCCTCAACGTCGCCTTCAATGCGGCATTTCGCGAGGGGTTCGGGCAGGCCGTGATGGACCACGAGCCCTTCACCATGACGGTCCCGTCGATGACGGCGGAGAACGAGTACGGCTGGCTCGGACACATCAGCTCCCTGCGCGAGTGGCTCGGGGAGCGGGTGCTCGACGGCCTGGTGAGCCACGGCTACACCATCAAGAACCGCACCTTCGAGTCGACCGTCAGAGTCCGGCGCAACGACATCGAGGACGACAACCTCGGGATCTACTCGCCGCTGTTCATGGAGCTCGGCCGAGCCGCGGCCGCGCATCCCTGCGAGCTCGTGTACGAGGCCCTGAAGAAGGGCTTCGAGCGCGACTGCTACGACTCGCAGTATTTCTTCGACACCGACCATCCGGTGGCCGGCGCCTCGGTCTCGAACGACGGCGGCGGGAGCGGGGACCCGGGGTTCCTCTTGGACTGCTCGCGGATGATCAAGCCGATCATCCACCAGACCCGACAGGACTACGTGCTGACCAGCATGGACGCGCTCGACGACGAGCCGGTCTACATGCGGCGCGAGTTCCTGCACGGCGTCGACGGGCGCGGCAACGTCGGCTACGGGCTGTGGCAGCTCGCCTACGGTTCGAAAGAGGCGCTCAACGCGACCCGCTACAGGGACGCCCGCAAGGCGATGCTGGCCTTCAAGTCCGACGCCGGCCGGCCCCTCGGCATCATGCCGACGCACCTCGTGGTCGCCCCGTCCCAGGAGCAGGCGGCCCGCGAGATCCTGATGGCGGAGCGTTTGGCGAATGGCGCGACGAACGTGTGGCGCGGCAGCGCGCAGCTCATCGTGTCTCCCTGGCTCGCGTGACCCGACCATGCCGGGCGGCGTCACCCTCGTCTTCATCCACACCGGGCGCGAGCGTGCCCGGGCCGCCCTGGCGCGGCTCCACGCCTCGGGCGCGCGCCCACGGCCGGTGCTCGCGCAGATCGGGCGCTACCTCCAGGCGTCGACCCAGGACCGCTTCCGCCGCGAGACCGGTCCGGAGGGGCCCTGGCCGCCGTCGATCCGCGCCCGCGAGAAGGGCGGGCAGACGCTCACCGACACCGCCCGGCTGCGCAGATCCATCGTCTGGGCGGCGAACGACCGCGAGGTGGTGGTCGGCACGAACGTGCGCTACGCGGCCACCCACCAGTACGGCGCGGACATCGAGGCGCAGAACGCCCCGCGGCTGCGCTTCCGGCTGCCCGGCGTCGGCTGGGTCTCGCCGCGCAGGGTGCGGATCCCGGCGCGGCCGTTCCTCGGCCTCGACGACCACGACGAGGGCGCGATCGAGCGGATCGTCGGGCGCTACCTCGGCGCCGCCGTGCAGGGCGCGCCGGCGTGACACCGGAGATCTCGGAGAGAGAGATGAACCAAGAGAATGAGGCCGCAATCGAGTCGCCCGACCGCTTCGCCCCCATCGAGGTGGAGTTCCATCGCCAGCCCAACGACTGGTACCACGCAGACGACGAGGACCTGCCGGAGAGGTTCCACCGACGCCGTGGCCCCACGATGTGCCTCTCCCCCGACAACCGGCTGAAGGCGTGGGGCACGGACCTGGATGCGAAGGCGCATCCCCTCAGTGGCGCGGTGATCGAGCTGGACCGCAGGGGCCCCAGTGCGTTTCAGGCGCAGCTCACCAAGACGATCGCCGACCATCTCAGGGCGTACCGCAGGCCCAAGAGCGACGAAGAGAGGGCCCGGAAGGCGGAGAAGAAGCACGACGAGCAGGAGAAGCTGCGCCAGTACCGCGAGGTCCTGGAGACGCAGCGCAAGAGCCGCGTCGCGAGGACCGAGACCGCCTACCGGAAGGTGTGGGACGGGACGGGGCAGTCGCCGGTCGAGAAGGCCCGCGAGTGGTGCTACCACCTCCACGACCGCGACCGCGCGCGAACCAAGGAGTTCTGGTTCATGC
>CAYFYD010000352.1:0-4889 GCA_964347195.1 uncultured Ectothiorhodospiraceae bacterium | reverse complement strand
CGCCCCTCTCCCGTCATTCCCGCGGAAGCGGGAATCCATTTCGGCAAAGGAAACCCGAAACCCGAGGTCCGGATGCCCGCCCCGGTGGGCACGGAGGCGGGCCTGCACGACCCACGAAGGATTGTCGCGGGTCTTTCGGGGAACTTCGCTCCCCGCTACGAATGCGGCCACTGACCCCCCTGCCTACCGCCCGTCCGATCCGACCTCCCGGCCCTCGCCGTCCATCGGGTCGGGCAGGTCGAGATAGCCCTCGCGCAGCAGGTAGAGGTAGATCTGCTGCGCCGCCTCCGCCGGCGTGAGGTCGGCGGTGTCTATGCGGATCTCGGGGTTCTCGGGCACCTCGTAGGGGTCGCTGATCCCCGTGAAGTCCTTGATCAGCCCCCGCCTCGCCCGGGCGTAGAGCCCCTTGCGGTCCCGGGCCTCGCAGACCTCGAGCGCGGTCGAGACGTGGATCTCGACCATCGCGCCGTGTGCTTCGACCATCTCGCGCACCGCCCGCCGCGTGCTCGCGTAGGGCGCGATCGGGGCGCAGATCGCAACGCCTGCGTTCTTGGTGATCTCGCTCGCGACGAATCCGATTCGGCGCACGTTGAGGTCCCGGTGCGCGCGGGAGAAGCCGAGCTCGCTCGAGAGGTTCTGTCGCACGATGTCGCCGTCGAGCAGGGTGGCGGGCCGGCGGCCGTCCTCGATGAACTTGCCGTACAGAATTCTCGCCAGGGTGGATTTCCCCGAGCCCGACAGCCCGGTGAAGAACAGGGTCAGTCCCTGGTGGCGCCGCGGGGGATGGACGCGGCGCAGCACGCGCAGCACGGAGGGGAAGCTGAACCAGGCCGGCACCTCCTCCCCGCGCACGAGCCTTCGAGCCAGCTCCCGGTCGTTCAGGTCCAGGCCCGGTTCCGCGCCGCTCCCGGGACCGACCGGAACGAAGCGCCGCCTCGCCTCGGAGTACCCGTGCCGGCGGAAGGGCACCGGGGTCAGGCCCAGCTCGTCCCGGTAGGCATCGATGAGCTCCTGCGCCGCGTAGGACGGGTAGAAGTACTCGTCGCCGGTCGGGGAATCGGGCGGGCTCGCGTGGTCGCTGCCCACGATCAGATGCGTGCAGCCATAGTTCCGGCGCACCACCGCGTGCCACAACGCTTCTCGCGGGCCCGCCGAGCGCGCGGCCAGGGGAAGGAGCGAGAGCGCGGCGAGTCCGTGCGGATAGTGTTGCCGTCTCGCCTTGTAGCACTTGACGCGCGCTAAGTCGCGGATGTCCTCGGGCCTGGTGAGACGGACCACGGGATGGATGAGGAGCAGCTCCTCCACCGCCTTCGCCGCCTTCATCGTGATCTCGTGCTCGAGCCGGTGCATGGGCCGGCTGGTGTGACAGGCGATCACCCGGCGCCAGCCGAGCTTGGCGAAGAGGGCGCGCAGCTCCCCCGGGGTGTGGCGGAGCTCCTCGTAGTCGTAGTGCGTGGGGAGCTCGACCCCTTCGACCCTCCCCCCGACATAGTGACTGCCGGTCTGCTCGTGCAGGTGGCGGACCCCGGGGTGCCGGATCGAGCGGGTGCCGTAGACGCACTGCGCCTCGCGCTCCTTGTCGACCTTCCAGCAATCCTCCACCGCGAGGACCGCGAGCAGGAGGCCCTCGTGGTCGCGAAGCGCCACTCGGACGCCCGCTTCGAGGGTTGCCGCCGTCGCGGCGTCCACGTCCAGCGTGACCGGCATCGGCCACACCGGGCCTTCGGGGAGGCGGAGCGTCTCGAGCACCGAATCGTGGACCGCCTCCCCCATGAAGCCGGTCAAGGGGGCGAAGCCCCCGTTCAGCAACAGCTCGAGATCGCAGAGCTGGCGCTGTCCGAGGGCGAGCGAGGGCAGCTCGAGAGACTGCGCCTTGAGCGCTTCCGCGCGCTCGTCATCGACCAGGAGGGTCGAAGGACTCCCGCAGTGAGTGGGCAATGAGCGATTCCTTTCGAGCGCTCCGCCGCGGGCGCTTCGTGGGCGCGCGATCATGGGGGAGCTCCGCCGGTCACCCGGCGCCGGTCGCGCGACGCATCGCGGGCTTGATGCGCGCGGTCTTCACCGCGCTGCCCGTGCTCTGCACGATCTCTATGGGATAGCCGGCAATGAGCAGGCTGGTGCCGGACTCCGGGATCGCCTCCAGGCGCTCGAGCAGGAGTCCGTTCAAGGTCCGGGGACCTTCGGTCGGAAGCTCCCAGGACATGGTCCGGTTGAGCTGGCGAATGCTCGCGGCGCCGTCGATCAGAAACGTGCCGTCCGGTTGCGGGTGCACGTCGGTGCTGGTCATGGCGGGGTCGGTGGTGAACTCGCCCACGATCTCCTCCAGCACGTCCTCGAGGGTGACGAGACCCTCGATGTCCCCATACTCGTTCACCACCAGCCCGATGCGCTGCTGCTGCTGCTGGAAGTTGCGCAACTGGGTGTTCAGGGGAGTGCCGGCCGGAACGAAGTAGGCTTCGTCCGAGCTCTCCATGAGCATCCGGACGTCCAGCTCGTCGTGCTTCCAGAAGCGGGCGAAGCGCCGCAGGTGGAACACGCCTTCCACGTTGTTGATGTCCCCTCGATAGACGGGAAGGCGCGTGTGCAGGCTGTGGGTCAGACTCTCGACGATGTCCTCGATGGGGTCTTCGAGGTCGATGCCGTTGATCTCGTTGCGCGGCACCATGATGTCGTCCACGGTTCCCTTCTCGAGGTCGAGGATGCCGACCAGCATCTGCTGGTGGCGGCGAGGGATCAGGGACGAGGCCTCGTTGACCACCGTGCGCAGCTCTTCGGTGCTGAGCTGCTGTTCATCGACGGCGTCGATGCGCACCGAGAACGCGCGCAACAGGCCGTTGGCGAGCCAGTTGATGGCGGCGATGGCCGGGTACAGGATTCGAAGGAGGGGCACGAGGACATGGGAAGCGGGGAAGGCGATACGCTCGGGGTGCAGCGCGGCGAGGGTCTTCGGGGCCACCTCCGCGAACACCAGGATGATCGGAGTGAGCACGAAGGGAACCAGGGCGAGCCCGAGATCCCCCATGAGTCGGAGCGCGATCACGGTCGCGACCGACACCGCGAGGAAGTTCACGAGGTTGTTGCCGAGCAGGATGAGCCCGATCAGCCGGTCCGGACGCTCGAGCAGGGCGCGCGCGCGCCGTGCGCCCCCGTGCGCGTGCTTGGCGAGGTGGCGCAGGCGGTAGCGGTTGAGCGCCATCATTGCGGTCTCGGTGCCGGAGAAGCACGCGGACAGCACAACCAGCACGAAGAGCGCCGCGACCAGGAGACCTAACGGAACGTCGCTCAACAAGGAGCCGGGGCTCGCCGGGGACACGCCGACATTACTACGCCGGTGCGCGTTTGGGTGTCAAGCGCGTAGAATTGCCCGCCCTGCGATGCCATGCCTCGAGGGAGGGGCGCTGTGTTCGAGACTCTGACCGAGCGGCTGGGGTCGACGCTGCGGCGCCTCCGCGGGCGCGGGCACCTGAGCGACGCCAACATGCGCGACGCGCTGCGCGAGGTGCGCATGGCGTTGATCGAAGCCGACGTCGCACTGGAGGTGGTCGGCGCCTTCACCGAACGCGTCCGGGAGAAGGTGCTCGGGCAGGAGGTGCGCAAGAGCCTCACTCCGGACCAGGAGGTGGTCCGCGCGGTCCGTGACGAGCTCTGCGCCCTCATGGGCGACGAGAACGCGGCGCTCGCCCTGAACGTGCCACCGCCGGCGGTAATCCTGGTGGCCGGACTGCAGGGCTCCGGCAAGACGACCACGGTGGCCAAGCTCGCGCGCTGGCTGCGGCAGGAGCAGGGGCGCAAGGTGCTGGTCGCGAGCTGCGACGTGCACCGGCCGGCCGCCATCGAGCAGTTGCGCGTGCTCGCGGGGGAGGCCGGAGTCGAATTCTTCCCGAGCCGGTCCGGGGAGGACCCGGTCGAGATCGCGACGGGGGCCAGGACCGAAGCGAGGCGTCGCCATCAGGAGGTCCTGGTGATCGATACCGCGGGACGGATGCACGTCGACGCCGGGATGATGGACGAGGTGCGACGGATACACCGCGCGGCGGAGCCGGTCGAGACCCTCTTCGTCGTCGACAGCATGACCGGACAGGACGCGGCGACGGTGGCCCGCGCCTTCGACCGGGCGTTGCCCCTTTCCGGCGTCGTCCTGACCAAGACCGACGGCGACGCCCGGGGCGGGGCCGCCCTGTCCATCCGCCACATCACCGGCAAGCCGATAAAGTTTCTCGGCGTGGGGGAGAAGCTCGACGCGCTTGCGGCCTTCCATCCGGACCGGATGGCCTCGCGGATCCTCGGCATGGGCGACGTGCTGAGCCTCATCGAGGACGCGGAGCGGAAGATCGACCGTGACAAGGCGCAGAAGTTCGCCGAGAAGTTCGCCAAGGGCAAGCGCTTCGATCTCGAGGACTTCGGCGAGCAGATTCGCCAGATGCGCAACATGGGCGGCATCGCGAGTCTGCTCGACAAGCTGCCGGGGACGGACCAGATCCCTGCGCATGCGAAGCAGCGGGTCAACGACGCGGAGTTCGTGAAGTTCGAGGCGATGATCAACTCGATGACGGTGCAGGAGCGGCGTTTCCCGGCCCTCATCAGAGGTTCGCGCAAACGGCGCATCGCGGCGGGCTCCGGCACCCGGATCCAGGACCTCAACCGCCTGCTCAAGCAGTTCGCCCAGATGCAGAAGATGATGAAGCGGGTGCGCAGGAAAGGGAGAATGGGCCGGATGATGCCGGGCCTTCCCGGCAATCTCCCATCTGGCTTTCCCGGGCAGAGTTGAGGCGCCGCAGGAACATTCGGACGTCGATGTCGGGCGCTCGTCCGGGCATCCGAGCCCGTCAATCCCGCGCCCCATCCGTCATTCCCGCGCCCCATCCGTCATTCCCGCGCCCCATCCGTCA
>CAYFYD010000351.1:0-4891 GCA_964347195.1 uncultured Ectothiorhodospiraceae bacterium | reverse complement strand
GGCCCGAACCCCGCATCTCCGGACCGGCCCTCGCTGCAGCTGTGAAGCAGGGCTCGGGGCCCGGCGATCGGCGCGATACCGCTGCACGCCCCCCAACGCTCCGTCCGACTTTCCGGGGCCGCCTCGCCTCGCCCCGGTCACCGGGCACTCCGACACCAGCCGCGCCTTCTCCGAACCCACTGCCGGCGGTCGGCGGTGATGGGCGAGTTGTTGGAGCGGCGAAAGCGCGCGCTCGTCTATCCGGTCATGGGCTATCCCCCGGTCGGGGGCGCTACACGACGAAACGGGGGCGGCGCTCGAGCTCGCCGCCGAGCTCGTCCCGTTGGGCCACGAACGCGTTGCCGCCGCGCGTGCTCACGGTGTTGTCGTACTGCGCGAGCTCGAGACGGGCAATCTGGTTGCGGTGCACCTCGTCCGGCCCGTCCGCGAGGCGCAGCGTGCGGGCATGGGCGTAGGCGGCGCCGAGGCCGTAGTCGGTGGTAACGCCGGCCGCTCCGAACACCTGGATCGCCATGTCGAGCACCCGGCACGCCATGTTCGGCGCCGCCACCTTGATCATCGCGATCTCCTTCCGCGCCGCCTTGTTGCCGGCGGTGTCCATCATGTAGGCCGCCTTCAGGGTGAGCAGCCTCGCCTGCTCGATCCGGATGCGCATCTCGGCGATGCGTTCGCGGGTCACGCCGTGGTCGGCGAGCGCAACGCCGAAGGGGGTGCGCATGCGCGCGCGCCGGCACACGCGCTCGAGCGCCCGCTCCGCCGCCCCGATCGCCCGCATGCAGTGGTGGATGCGGCCCGGACCGAGGCGGCCCTGGGCGATCTCGAAGCCCCGGCCTTCGCCGAGGAGGATGTTGGAGACCGGCACCCGAACGTCCTCGAAGGCGAGCTCGGCGTGGCCGTGCGGCGCGTCGTCGAAGCCGAACACCGGCAGCATGCGCTTCACGGTGAGCCCCGGCCAGGGCATCGGCACCAGGATCATCGACTGCTGCCGGTACCGGCTCTCGTTCCCGGGATCGGTCTTTCCCATCACGATCAGGATCCGGCAGCGCGGATCGAGTGCGCCCGAGGTCCACCACTTGCGCCCGTTGATGATGTAGTTGTCTCCCTCGCGCTCGATGCGGGTCGCGATGTTGGTCGCGTCGGAGGAAGCGGCATCCGGCTCGGTCATCGCGAAGGCGGAGCGGATCTCCCCCGCGAGCAGGGGCATCAGCCACTCTTGCTTCTGCGCCTCGCTCCCGTAGCGCACCAGCACTTCCATGTTGCCGGTGTCGGGGGCGGAGCAGTTGAAGACTTCGGGGGCGAAGGCGGAACGGCCCATCTCCTCGCAGGCGGGCGCGTAGTCGAGGTTGGAGAGACCCGCCCCGTGCTCGCTTTCCGGCAGAAACAGGTTCCACAGGCCCGCGGCCTTGGCCTTCCGCTTGAGCGATTCGAGGAGGGGAAGGGGCGCGAAGCGTTCGCCCTCCTCGATCTCGGCGAGCATCCCTTCCTCGTTGGGGTAGACGTGCTCCTCCATGAAACGCGCGACGGCACCGCGGACTTCCCTCGCCCGGTCGCTGTACTCGAAGTTCATCCCGATTCCTCTCGGCTCGTCGCCCGGCCCGCATCATACCGCGGCCCACCGGCTCCCGATCCCGTCCGGCGCTATGCTACACGTGCCGTGGAAGCTGAAGCCGATGGCGGATACGGGCGCGTGAATCCGGGAAACGGCTCCGGTGTCCCCGCGAACCGCGCGACATGAGAGACTCCGAATCCCGTTGGTGGACTCCGTGGCAGGTGGTCGACGGCGCCGCCCTCTTCCACGTGGACCTCAGCCCCGACGCGGAACGCGAGGCCCTCGCATGCACCCTGCTGAACGACGCGGAGAAGGTGCGCTCGCGCCGCTTCGCGGTCGAGCGGCCCCGGCGCCAGTTCGTCCTGTGCCGGGCCGCCCTGCGCGCCATCCTCTCCGAGCGGCTGGGCTGTTCCCACCGCGAGATCTCGTTCGGCTATCTCGAGCACGGCAAGCCCTTCGCCCGGGTGAAGGGCGGCCGGGCCCCCGTCGGGTTCAACGTGAGCCACAGCGGCCGCCACGGCCTGATCGCGATCGCGGAGCACGACTGGCTCGGCGTGGACCTCGAGGAGCGCACGCCGGAGCGCGATCTCGACGGTATCGGCGCCAAGGTCTATGGCCCGAGCGAGAGACGGGTTCTCGCCGGCGCCACCGGAGACCGGAAGGTGCAGGTGTTCTTTCGCCTGTGGAGCATGAAGGAGGCCCTGATCAAAGCCCTCGGCACCGGCTTCTCTCTGCATCCTTCCCGCTTCGAGGTGCCAGGATCGATGCTTCGAGGCACGCGCTCCGGCGACTTCCGGTTCCCGCACTCCCCCGCGGACACTTGGCGGCTGCACGACTTGGGCGAACCCCGATTCGCGGCCGCGCTCGCCTGGCGTCTGCCCGCTTCTCCGGGCGAAGGAAGCACGTCCCCCGCCTGAACGGAGCGCGGTCCGGACTGCGTTTCTCTACCTGAGCTTCGTGAGCTGCGGGCGTCGAGTCGCCGCGGTGCGCGGGCGGCCACTCCGGCCCTCCGTCCGCTGCCCGCCCTCCGTCCTCGTCAGGTTCCCACTCGCGCGCCGGCCCCTGGAACGTCCTGGCTTCGGATCGGACCGAGCCGGAGTTCGGGCGGCGGGGTGTAGGCCGACTCGTCTCCGAAGTCTCCTCTCGCCCGCACCGCCGCCTCGCCCCCCAGCGCTTCGAGACGCCTGCGCTGGTCCGCGAAGGCCCGGGCATTCACCTCGTCGGGATCGAGCAAGGCGCGCAGCCTCGCCTCGCACGCCGCCCTGGCCGTCGCGTGCCCGGCCGACTCTCCCCGGATGAGGCGTGCGCACCAGAGGGTGGCCGTAGCAGCCGAGCGCGTTGCGGGCGTGTTGATCGGAGCAGATGAAGAGCACGTTGGCGGGGTTCATCGGCCTCTCCTCCGGGATGCCGCGTTCACAGCTCGCGCGTGGCGTGGAACTCGATGTCCGGCCAGCGCTCCTGGGCGAGGCGGAGCGCCACGCGCGAGGGGGCGAGAAAGGTGAGCTGTCCTGCCGCATCGAGCGCGAGGCGGGCCTCGTTCCGGACCCTGAAGCGTTCCAGGCCGGCGGGCGCCTCGCAGGTGACCCAGCGCGCGGCGACGACCTCCACCGGCTCGTAGCTGCTGTCCACGCCGTACTCGTGCCGGAGGCGGTAGGCCACGACTTCGAATTGCAGTGCGCCCACCGCGCCGAGAATGACGTCGTTGCCGGCGAGGGGACGGAACACCTGGGTGGCGCCCTCTTCGCCGAGCTGGTCGAGGCCCTTGTGCAGCGCCTTCATGCGCAGCGGGTCGCGCAACACTACCCGGCGGAAGAGCTCGGGAGCGAAGCTCGGGATGCCGGTGAAGCGCAGCCCCTCGCCCTGGCTGAAGGTGTCGCCGATCCGGATGGTGCCGTGGTTGTGGAGTCCGATGATGTCGCCGGCGACCGCATCGTCGGTGCGGGATCGTTCCCGCGCCATGAAGGTCACCGCGTTCGCGATCTGGAGGTCCTTGCCGGTGCGCACTTGATGCAGCTTCATCCCGTGCCGGTAGCGCCCGGAGGTCGCGCGGAGGAACGCGATGCGGTCCCGGTGCTGGGGGTCCATGTTGGCCTGGATCTTGAACACGAAGCCGGTGAAGCGCGGCTCGTCCGGCTCGACCTCCCGCTCGAGCGCGGGCCGCGGGACGGGCGCAGGCGCGTTCGCCACGAAGCAGTCCAGAAGCTCGCGCACCCCGAAGCTGTGCAGGGCGGAGCCGAAGAACACCGGCGTCAACGCGCCCCCGAGATAGGCGCCGCGCTCGAACTCGTGGCTGGCGCCGCGCACCAGCTCGACCTCCTCGCGCAGCGCCTCCGCGCCGGCACCGAGGCGCCGGTCGAGCGCCGGATCGTCGATGCCTTGCAGTGTCTCGTCCTCCCGGACCCGGGACTTGCTGGCGGGAGCGAAGAAGCGCACGCGGTCTTCCGACAGATGACAGACGCCCCGGAAGCCCCGGCCGCTCCCGATCGGCCATGTGATCGGCGCACAGCGGATGCCGAGCACCTCCTCGATCTCGTCGGTCAGGGAGAGCGGGTCGCGGCTCTCCCGGTCGAGCTTGTTGATGAAGGTCATGATCGGGGTGTCGCGGAGGCGGCACACTTCCATCAGGCTGCGGGTGCGCTCCTCGACCCCGCGGGCGCCGTCGATGACCATGAGCACCGAGTCCACCGCGGTGAGCGTGCGGTAGGTGTCCTCGGAGAAGTCCGCGTGACCCGGCGTGTCGAGCAGGTTGACGACGCAGTCCCGGTAGGGGAACTGCATCACGGAGGAGGTCACCGAGATGCCCCGCTCCTTCTCGAGCGCGAGCCAGTCCGCGGTGACGCTGCGGGCCGACTTGCGCGCCTTGACGGTGCCCGCGAGCGCGATCGCCCCCCCGTAGAGCAGCAGCTTCTCGGTCAGCGTGGTCTTGCCCGCGTCGGGGTGGGAGATGATCGCGAAGGTGCGCCGGCGAGCGATCTCCTCGGCGAGTGCGTTCATGGCGACGGCAGCGGGTGGGAGCTCCGGGGCGCGCGATTCTATCGGGGCCGGAGCGGGCGAGACAGCTCGGGGAGCGTGCCTGCGCCGGGGCGGGAAACGGCCAGCCCGGGCCTCCGCCCCGGTGCCGCACGAGAGCGGCGCCCGGGTGGGAGGCGTGGCCGGACCTTCGCCTCGTCGGTGCGGTCGTCGTCGGTCGCCGGGAGCTCCGCGTCAGCGTGGCCGGACCTCACGCCTGCACCGTCTCGAAGGCGACCACGTTGCGCTCGTCCCGGCTGAACTCGACCGCGACGAGATGGATCGGCTGGCCGAGGTGGCGGTACTTGGCGGGGTATCCGCGGCTTCGTAGCT
>CAYFYD010000350.1:0-4894 GCA_964347195.1 uncultured Ectothiorhodospiraceae bacterium | reverse complement strand
TCGGGACCGGCGGGAGGGCGCCAATGGACGATTCGGGGCGCTCGGCGACGCGGAACGCCTGCAAGCGATGGGTGAGCAGGGCGAATGAGGGCGCACCGGAGCCAGCAACACCGCCTCCTCCAGCCAGGCGATCGCGGGTGAGCAGGGCGCATGAGGGCGCACCGGGGGGTCACCAACGCCGTCCGCGCCAGCATGAAATGGCTCTGGGCGGCGCGCCCCGGCGCGTTGTTCCCAGTGGAGGCGGGCGCTACCATGCCGGGGCCTCGTGAACCGGTCTCGAAAGACCTCGGACACCGAGGTTCGGCATCCATGATCGGTCAACGAGTTTTGCGTCCCGGAAAAGCAATGGATTCCCGCTTCCGCGGGAATGACAACATTCACATCGGGGGCTGGTCCCCGTGTCGGGCACTGTTCACCGTTGTTCCCGCCCGGGCACTGTTCCCCATCATTCCCGCCTCCGAGACCCGCACTTTCGTCATTCCCGCGGAAGCGGGAATCCATGTACTCTAACCGAACACGGATGAAAGGTTCGGGGCCTGAGCCGGGGTAGCGACCCGGCACCCTGCCCTCGGGACCTTGAACCCGAACGCCTGTTACCACCCACTGGAGGGAACACGAGTCATGACCAGACCATCAGCATCCGGCGCCCTGAGCCGCCGGCGAGTCCTCACCGGCACCGGCGCCGCCGCGGCGGCCGTCGCCTTTCCCGGGATCCTCACTCCGCGCAAGGCGGGCGCGGTGACCAAGCTCACGGTCAGGGACCCGGGAGGTCCCTACGTGAAGGCCTACGGGGCGGCGTACTACGAGCCCTTCAACCGCAAGTTCGCCGGCAAGATCGAGGTCACCGGGGTCATCGGCAAGCACGAGCCGACCTCGCAGATCAAGGCGATGGTCGACACCGGGACCTACACCTGGGACGTAGCACTGCTGAGCGAGGCGGCCCACAACCTGCTGCGCGACGCCGACTACCTCGAGACGCTCGCCAACCGCGACCATCCCGACGTGCAGGAGATCCCGGACGAGTTCAAGACCGAGTACCTCCAGGGCGTGGACGTCTACGGCACCGTTCTCGCCTACCGCAACGACGTGTACCCGGGCAGCGCGCGGGCGCCGGACCAGGGGTGGAAGGACCTCTGGGACGTCGAGGGCATCCCGGGCGTCCGGGCCCTGCGCAAGCATCCCTTCGACACCATCGAGGAGGCGCTGATCGCGGACGGGGTGGAGGCCGGCAAGGAGTACGACTGGCTGCGCGAGAACGGCTACGACCGCGCCTTCGCCTCGCTCGACCGGATCAAGCCGCACATCGACATCTGGTGGACCGGCGGCGCGCAGACCTCGCAGTTGCTGAGCACCGGCGAGGTCGACATGTGCCCGACCTGGAACGGCCGCGCCCAGGCCGCGATCGACGGCGGCTCGCCGGTGACCATCTCCTGGAACGAGGGGATCTTCAACTTCGAGGGCTGGTGCATCCTCAAGGGCACCCCCAACCTGGAGGCGGCGCAGGAGTTCGTCACCTTCTGTGCGAACGCCGAGACCCAGGCCCTGCAGGCCCCCCACATCTCCTACGGCCCGGTGAACCCGAACGCCTACGCGCACATCGACGCGGAACGTGCGAAGGTGCTCTCGACCAACCCGGAGTTCCTGCCCCTGATGCACAAGGCGGACAACGTGTTCTGGGGCAAGGAGAAGGACAAGGCGACGGAGCTCTTCAACGCGTGGCTGGTGGGATAGGACCCCACGCCGGATGAGTCCCGGAAGCGGGCACGGCCGCGGCGCCGTGCCCGCGCCCTTCCCGGGGGAGCGGGGCGCTCGCGGCGCTGTGTCCCCCGCCCCTGCTTCCGCCCCTGACCCCGCCCTCTCGCGCGCGCCCATGAACGACTCCGCCTACAAGCTCCAGATCCGCGCCCTGCGCAAGACCTACGGCCCCGTCATCGCGCTGGCCGGCGCCCACGTCGAGATGCGCGAGGGGGAGTTCCTCACCCTGCTCGGCCCCTCCGGCTCGGGCAAGACGACGATGCTGATGCTGATCGCCGGCCTCATTCAGCCCGAGCGGGGCGAGGTGTGGATCGACGGGCGCCTGTCCACCTACATGCCGCCCCACCGGCGCGACCTCGGCATGGTGTTCCAGAACTACGCGCTGTTCCCGCACATGACGGTGTACGAGAACATCGCGTTCCCGCTGCGGATGCGCAAGAGGGACGAGGCCACGATCCGCGGCGAGGTGGCGCGGGTGCTCGACGTGGTGCAGTTGCCCGGGGTGGAGGGCCGGCATCCCCGGCAGCTCTCGGGCGGCCAGCAGCAGCGCATCGCGCTCGCCCGGTGCATGGTGTACCGCCCGCCCATCATCCTCATGGACGAGCCCCTCGGCGCGCTCGACAAGAAGCTGCGGGAGCAGCTCCAGCTCGAGATCCGGCGCCTCCACCGCGACCAGGGGATCACGGTGCTCTACGTGACCCACGACCAGGAGGAAGCGCTCGTGATGTCGGACCGCATCTGCCTCATGGACAAGGGCGAGATCGTGCAGCTCGACACGCCGGACGGCCTCTACTTCCGCCCCGAGTCGGTGTTCGCGGCGGACTTCCTCGGCGAGCCGAACCTGCTCGACGCCACCGTGCGCCGCGAGCGCGACGGGGTCGTGCACCTGGAGGGGCCGGGCGGCGTGCCCATCGAGGCCCCGGCCCGGAGCGATCTTGCCGAGGGACAGGCGGTGAAGTTCATGATCCGACCGGAGAGCGTGCGCCTCCTCGAAGGCCCGGAGCGCGCCGACAATACCCTGAGCGCCGCCCTGCAGGACGTCATCCTCGTCGGCCAGGTGACCAAGCACTACGCGCTGCTCCCCGGCGGCACCGAGGTCTCCGCGACCTCGCTCACTCACCATCGGATTCCCCGTTTCACCCCGGGAGAGACGGTACGCTTCGGTTTCGACCGTCAGAGCACGGTGGTGCTGCCGGTCGACGGCGCTCCGCCGGCCGCGACGTGAAGGCGATCCCGGAAGCGTGGCCGGCGCGGCCGGCGGCGCCCCGGAGCGGCGAGCGCCGGGAGTGGCGCGCGCTGGCGCCGCTCGCCCCGGTGCTCGCCTTCCTCGGCGTGCTCTTCGTGTTCCCGGTCGCGCAGTTGCTGTGGCTCAGCGTGGTCGACGACGGGGGCGCCTTCACCGCGCTCCACTACTCCCGGCTCTTCGACTCCGCCGTCTACGTCAAGGTGCTCGGGATCACCTTCCGCATCGCGGCCTGGACGACGCTGTTCTCCATCCTCGCCGGATACCCCGTCGCCTACCTGCTCGCGACCGCTCGCGAGCCCACCCGCAACATGCTGATCCTGTGGGTGCTGATGCCCTTCTGGACCAGCTTCCTGGTGCGCACCTTCGCCTGGATGGTGCTGCTGGGGCGCCGCGGCGCGATCAACGAATGGATGCAGGCGCTCGGCCTCACCGACGCCCCCGTGAAGCTCATCTACAACTTCGCGGGGGTGATGATCGGCATGGTGCACGCGCTCATGCCGCTCGCCATCGTGACCATGCTGGCGGTGATGCGGAACATCGACCACAACCTGAGCCTGGCCGCGAGCTCGCTCGGCGCGCGGGGCGGGCAGGCGTTCTGGCGAGTGTACTTCCCGCTCTCCCTGCCGGGCGTGGCCTCGAGCGCGCTCCTGGTGTTCATCGTGGCGCTCGGCTTCTTCATCACCCCCGCCCTCCTCGGGAGCGGGCGCGAGATCATGATCGCGCAGGTCATCATCGAGCAGATGGAGGAGCTGCTCAACTGGAGCTTCTCGGGCGCGGTCGCGGTGCTGCTGCTCGGCACCACCCTCGCGGTCTTCTTCGTCTACGACCGGCTCTTCGGGCTCTCCACCATGTCGAGCACCGGCGGCATCGTCGACGACGAGGGCGGACGCCGCGCCGGACTCATCGCCCGCTTCGGGGCCTACCTGGGGGCGCGGCTCATCGCGCTGATGGGCTGGATCTGCGACCGCTTCAGCGACGTGGCGGAGACGCTGCGGGCGCCGCGGCCGGAGCGCCCGCGCGCCACCCTGTCGCGCAAGGTGCTGTGGGCCGCGAGCGCCACGGTGCTCGTGTACCTCGTCGCGCCGTCCTTCTTCGTGATCCCGATGTCCTTCTCCGAAGCCGCGTTCATCAAGTGGCCGCCGGTGGGCTTCACCTTCCAGAACTACGAGATGTTCCTCTCCGACCCGATCTACGTCGGCGCGATGATCCGCTCCTTCGTGGTCGCCCTCACCTCGGCCGGGCTGGCGATGCTGCTCGGCGTGCCCGCCGCCTTCGTCATGATCCGGCACCGGATGCGGGGCAAGGGCGCGGTGTTCGCCTGCATCCTCGCCCCGGTGATCATTCCCAACATCATCATCGCGGTCGCGCTCTTCTACGCCTTCGCGCAGGTGGGACTGGTCGGCACCACCCTCGGACTGGTGCTCGGCCACACCGTCATCTCGGTGCCCTTCGTCGTGGTCACCATCATGGCGATGCTCAAGAACTACGACACCCGCCTCGACCAGGCCGCCTGGAGCCTCGGCGCCTCGAAGCTGCGCACCCTGCGCCACGTCACCTTTCCCCTCATCCTCCCCGGGCTCATCGCCGCCTTCCTCTTCGCCTTCGTCATCTCCCTCGACGAGCTCACCATCGCCCTCTTCGTGAGCGGCGGGCAGACCCCCACCCTGCCCAAGCAGATGTGGGTGGACGCGATCTTCAAGCTGAACCCGATGGTCACCGCGGTCTCCACCGTGGTGCTGGTCTTCGTCACCTCCCTCATCCTCGTCGCGGAGCTCGCGCGCCGCCGTTCCGAGAAGGTGATGGGATAGCCCGGGGTGATCCCGTGCTACGGCCCCAGGGCGGAATCGGTCGCCCGGATGACGGGGTCCCAACGCCATCGGGCCGATGGGCACC
>CAYFYD010000349.1:0-4896 GCA_964347195.1 uncultured Ectothiorhodospiraceae bacterium | reverse complement strand
GACGTAGACCAGCAGCTCGGTGCCGGGGAACCCGCGGGCCAGCGCGTACACCGCGACCTTGGTGGTGAACATGCTGAGGTACACGGTGCCGGTGGGCGTCGCTTCCGGATAGGCGTCGGTCAACCAGTTGTGCACGAAGGGGAACGCGCACTTGATCCCGAACGCGGCCATCAGCAGCCAGCCCGCGAGGCTCTCCGTGCCGATCTCCCCGAACCCGGGAGAGCCCGTCGCGCGAGCGTGGAGGAGCGCGCCGGCGAGGAGGAGCACTCCGGAGACGATGTGCGTGAACAGGTATCTGAGTCCGGCGTGCAGCGCGCGCAGGTCTCGCCTCGCCCAGATGAGACAGGCCGACGAGAGGGCCATCAGCTCCCAGAACACGAAGAGGGTCAGGAGGTCGCCGGCGAAGACCGCCCCGAGCGCGGCACCCACGTAGAGGAGCCCCGCGACGTGCTGGGCGCGCTCGCGCAGGTGGAGAGAGAAGAGCGCGGCGAGGAAGGCCGCGAGGTGGAAGAGCCAGCCGAAGAGCAGGCTCAGCCCGTCGACCCGCACCGGCTCGAGCTCCATGCCGAAGAAAGGGAAAGTCCACGTCGTCCCGGGGTCCAGCCCGGCGAGCGACACCGCTCCGGCGATCGGCGCCCCCAGCAGCAGCACCGCCCGGAAACGGGGGCCGAGCACCATCAGTGCGAGGGCGCCGGCGAAGAAGGGCAGGAAGGGCGCCATCAGCCGCCGTCCTGCTCGCGCGCGGATGACGCAACCCGGCTCGCGGGCGCCTCGTAGTAGTCCTCGCGGCGCATGAGGATGCGGCGCATCTGCTTCGCGGCCAGCACCAGCAACACGCAGGCCACGAAACCGTAGAGCGCATGGAAGGCGAACGAGGCTTCCCACGGGTGCTCGGCGTGCCGGTGAACCACCGCCTCGAGGGCGACGAGGACCGCGCAGAGCGCGTAGAAGACCCGCCGGATGCGCCGTTGCGTGGCGGGTCGGTCGAGGAAGCGGGGCCTTTCCTTCAACTCGTCACCTCCCCGGACGCATCGCCTCCCCCGCCGGCCGCGACCGGCTCGAGCAGGCGGTAGAGCAGATCGGGGACCGCGAAGAGCCCGAGGACCAGGAGAGCGCACAGGGCGATCGCGACCGTGCACGGCCACGGCGCTTCCCCGATCGCATGGTCGCAGCGCGCGGCCGGGGCGCGGTAGAAGGCACGGGCGCAGATCGGGGCGAGGTAGCCGAGGCTCAGCAGCGACCCGAGCAGAAGGGCCGCGAGCAACGGCCCCTCCCCCGCCTCGAGCGTGCCGAGGGCGAGCTGCCACTTGCTCCACATGCCGCCCGCCGGCGGCAGGCCCACGATCCCCAGTGCCGCGATCGTGAATGCGGCCATGGTGATCGGCATGCGCCGGCCGATGCCGTCGAGCTCGCTCACCCGCGTCTTTCCGCTCGCGACCAGGATCGCCCCGGCGCAGAAGAAGAGGGTGATCTTGGCGACCGCGTGCATCACGATGTGCAGTCCGGCTCCGAGGATCGCGGGCGGGTTCGCCATCATCGTCCCGAGGGTCACGTAAGAGAGCTGGCTCACCGTCGACCAGGCGAGGCGCGCCTTGAGGTTGTCCTGGCGTCCCGCGACGATCGCGGCGATCACGATGCCGAGCGCCGCGAGGTACATGAGCCCGCGGCTCGCCGCCGTCTCCCCGAGCAGCTCGGGTCCGAAGAGGTAGAGGGCCACCTTGGCGATGGAGAACACCCCCGCCTTGACCACCGCCACCGCGTGCAGGAGCGCGCTGACCGGGGTGGGGGCCACCATCGCCGCCGGCAGCCAGCGATGCAAGGGCATGGTCGCCGCCTTCGCGATCCCGAACACGTACAGGGCGAGGAGCAGCCCCGCCGCCCCCGGCGCGATGTGCCCGCCGAGCACCCCTCCCGGCACGAAGTCCAGCGTACCGGCCGCGGCCTGGGTCCACACCATCGCCGGCAGCAGGAAGGCGATGGAGGCCCCGAGGAGGAGCAGCGCATACACCCGTCCTCCGCGGCGCGCCGCGCCGTCGCCGTGGTGGGTGACGAGCGGCCAGGTCGCGAGCGTGAGCACCTCGTAGCAGGCGAAGAGGGTGAACATGTTGGCGGCGAAGGCCACCCCGGTGGTGGCCGCGAGCGACACCGCGAAGCACGCGTAGAAACGGGTCTGGGCGTGCTCCGCGAGCGCCCGCATGTATCCGAGGGAGTAGAGCGAGGTAACGAGCCAGAGGAGGCTCGCGAGCGTCGCGAAGAGGAGCCCGAAGGGCTCGACCTCGAAGGCGAGCTCGAGCTCGGGCGAGACTTCGAAGACCGTGAACCGGGGGCGCTCGCCCGCCGCCACCGCCGGCCACAGCGAGGAGACCGCCCCGAGCAGCGCCGCGCCGGTCGCGAAGGTCGCACCCTCGCGAAGATTGGGCCGGCGCCCGGTGAGCGCGACCGCGAGCGCCCCGGCGAGCGGGATCCCCGTCGCGATGGCCGGTACTGCGCTCACCGCCACCGCGCCGCCGCGGACTGGAGCAGTCCCTCCGCGACCCCTTCCGCGATCCCCACCGTGAGCGAGGTGTCCACGCCGAGCCACACGCTCGCGGCCGCGAGCAGCCACAGCGCCCCCAGCACCCCGGGCGGCGCTTCCTCCCGGCGCGGCGGCACCGCGGCCGGAGGCGGCGCGCGCAGGCAGGCGGCCTCCACGACGCGTCCGGCGTAGAGCACGGTGAGCAGCGTCCCGGCCACCACTACCGCGACGAGCAGCCAGGCGTCGCGCTCGAGCGCCGCGCGCAGCAGGGCCCACTTGCTCACGAAGCCGGCGGTGAAGGGCACGCCCACGAGCCCCAGGCTCGCCACCACGAAGCCCGCCAGCGTCAGGGGCATGCGCCGTCCCGCGCCCGCGAGCGCCTCGATACCGAGCGCCCCCGTGCGGTACGCGATCCCCCCGAGGGCGAGGAAGATCGCCGACTTCATCAGGGCGTGATTCATCATGTGCACGAGGGCGGCGCTGAGTCCGGCGGCGGAGGCGAGGGTCGCCCCGAGCGCCATGTAGGCGACCTGCGCCACGCTCGACCAGGCGAACATCTTCCTCACGTCGCTCTGGTACAGCGCCGCCACGCCGCCCACGATCACCCCGAGCGCGGCGCAGGGCAGCAGCACCCAGTCCACCGACAGGCGGGCGAAGGAGTAGTCGGCGCCGAACACCCCGAACACCACCCGGATCAGAGCGTACACCGCGACCTTGGTCGAGCTCCCGGCGAGGAAGGCGCCCACCACCGCGGGGGCGGTGGCGTAGGCGTTGGGCAGCCAGGCGTGGAGGGGGAAGAGCGCCATCTTGATGGCGATCCCGATCACGAGGAACGCGAACGCGGACTTCACCGCCACGCTCTGCTGGGCCTGGGGCAGGCGATTCGCGATGTCGACCATGTTGAGCGTGCCGGTGGTGGCGTAGAGGAGGCCGATCCCGATGAGCACGAAGGTGGCGCCCACCGTTCCCGCCACCAGGTAGCGCAGCGCCGCGAGCTTGGCCCGGCCCCCGGGGCCGAAGGCCACCAGGACGTACGCGGCGAGCGACGCGATCTCGAGGAACACGAAGAGGTTGAAGAGATCGCCGGTGATCACGATGCCCGTCATCCCCGCCAGGCTCAGCATGAGCAGCGCGTAGAAGAGATGGCGCCGCTCCGCCGCCACCTCCCCTTCCACGCTCGCGCGCGTGAGCGGGAACACCGCCGCCGCGACCGCGGTGACGATGACGAGCACGAAGGCGCTCAGCCGATCGACCCGGTACTCGATGCCCCAGGGCGCCGCCCAGCCCCCGAGGGCGTAGCTGCGCGCGCCCTGCCCGGAGACCTCGAGGAGCAGGAGCGCGGCGATCGCGAAGCTCAGCAGCGCCCCGATGGCGGCGACGGCGTGGGCGGCGCGGCCGGGCCGGACGAACACGCACAGCGGCGCGCAGACCAGGGGGATGACCACCTGCAGGGCCGGCAGGTGATCGATGATGCTGGAGATCACCGGTCCGCGGCGCCCTGTTCCTCGCCCTCGATGTCGTCCTCCTCGACGGACCGGTAGGCACGGTGGATCCGCACGACGAGCGAGAGGGCGAGCGCGGTGGTGGCGACCCCCACCACGATCGCGGTCAGGATGAGCACGTGCGGGAGGGGGTTCGCATAGTGCGTGAAGCCGGGGGCGAGGATGGGGGCGGTGCCGCCCTCGACCTTGCCGAGGCCGATGTAGAAGACGAACACCGAGGTCTGAAAGATGTTGAGCCCGAGCACCTTCTTCACGAGGTTCGTGTTGACCATCACCACGTAGAGCCCGGTGACCATCAGCAGGACCACTGCGATGTGGTAGTAGGAGCCGGAGAGAGACACCGTCGCGCCTCAGCCGCGGGTGAAGGCGAAGAAGAGACCGAGCATCACCGCGCCCACCGTCACCCCCACCCCGAGCTCGATCAGGAGGATGCCGAGATGCTGTCCCGCGAGCGGATCGGTGAGCAGGGCGTCGTAGTCGAGGTAGGCGCCGCCGCCGAGGAGCGCCGCCACCCCGACGAGCGCGTAGAGCAGCACCCCGCCGGCGGCGACCTGCTGCACCAGACGCGGCGGTGTCACCCGCGCCAACGTGTCCGCTCCGAAGACCAGCCCGTAGAGGATGCAGCCCGCTCCGAAGATCACGCCGGCCTGGAAGCCCCCGCCGGGACCGAAGTCTCCGTGGAACTGCACGTAGAGCGCGAAGAGGAGGATGCAGGGCACGAGCAGCTTGGCCCCCAGCCTGACGATGGGGTGCTCAGGCATCGCCGCCCTCCCCTTTGCCCCGGCGGCGGAAGTGGCCGCCGAGGAGCGCCGCCACCCCCAGCCCCGCCGTGAAGATCACCACCGTCTCGCCCAGGGTGTCGTAGCCCCGGTAGCTCGC
>CAYFYD010000348.1:0-4900 GCA_964347195.1 uncultured Ectothiorhodospiraceae bacterium | reverse complement strand
CAGGGCCATTTCACGCTGGCTGAGGATCCGCTCCAGATGGGCCGGAGCACTCTCAATCAGTGCCGTCAGGGCAGTCTGTGGGCTCCGTGGAAGCCGCCAGTCGGCCGGACCTCGTCCGGGGCTCGCCATCCGAGCGATTGCATCCGCTCGGGAACCGTAGCGTGAAATGACCCTGCGATCAGGGGCCGAGCACCGTGTGGAGCGCGTCCGACACCCGATCGAGCTCTTCGTGCGCGATCACGAGCGGCGGCAGGAGCCGGATGAGCGTCGGCCCGGCGGGCAGGGCCAGGACCCCTTCCTCCGCCAGTCGGCCGAGGTAGGGCCGGGCGCGCTCCCTGAGCTCGATGCCGATCATCAGGCCCGCCCGGCGCACGGTGCGCACCCGGGCCGGGCGCTGCCGGCCGAAGCGCCTCTCGAAGTACGCCCCTTTCTCTTCCGACTGCCGGGCGAGGTCCTCTTGCTCCATGAAGGCGATGGCCGCCAGCGCGGCGGCGCAGGCGAGGGGATTGCCGCCGAAGGTGGTGCCGTGCCGGCCCACCGCCCCCTCGATGCGTTCGCCGCAGAGCAGCGCCCCCATCGGCACGCCGCCCGCGATCGCCTTCGCGAGGCAGAGCATGTCGGGGCGCACCCCCGAGTGCTCGCAGGCGAACATCCTCCCGGTGCGGCAGAAGCCGGTCTGCACCTCGTCGAAGATGAGCAGCGCGCCGGCGGCGTCGCAGATCCTCCTCGCCTCCGGCAGGTAGTCGGGACGAGGGATCCGCACCCCGCCCTCGCCCTGCACCGGCTCGAGCAGCAGCGCCGCGCAATCGCCGGTGACCGCTGCGTGCAGCTTCTCGACGTTGTCGAAGGGCACGTGGGAGAAGCCGGGGACCAGAGGCTCGAAAGGCTCCCGGTACTCCTTCTTGAAGGTCGCGCTCAACGCGCCCAGGGTGCGTCCGTGGAAGCCGCGCATCGCCGCGACGATGCGGCTCCGGCCGGTGCTGAGGCGGGCGAACTTGATTGCCGCCTCCACCGCCTCGGTCCCCGAGTTGCACAGAAAGGCGCGATCGAGCCCCGGGGGGGCGAGCTCCGCCAGCTTCTCCACCAGCCGCGCGCGCTTGTCGTTATAGAAGATGCCGGGGCAGGTCGCGAGGGTGCGCGCCTGTTCCGCCAGCGCCTCGGCCACCGCCGCGTTGGCGTGGCCGACGCTCGCGACTCCGACGCCTGCCGCACAGTCGATGTAGCGCCGTCCCTCGTCGTCCCACACCAGGGCGCCCCGGCCGCGAACCAGAGTCAGGTCGCGCTTGGGAAAGACCGGGAGGGTGTAACGGTCCTCGCGCTCGCGGAGCTTCATTTTATCTCGAGCCTCGGGATTCGTTGGCAGAAATGGATTCCCGCGCCCCTTCCCGTCATTCCCGCGCCTCCTTCCGTCATTCCCGCGGAAGCGGGAATCCATCGCTCGATTCCAGCACTTCGAGCCCCGAAACTCGAGATTCGATCACCGTGCCCTTGCCCGCGAGCGCTTCGGCGACGGGCCGCTCCACCCGACCGTCCGCGATCACGACCCTCGCCGGCGCCGATTCGGTGAGACGCCGCAGCGCGAGCATCTTGCGCTTCATGCGCCCGCTCACCCCCTTCTCGCGGGCCGCGACCTCGGCCGGCGTCAGGTGCGCGACCACGCTGCGCGGGTCTTCGGGGTCGTCGAGAAAGCCGGGCGCCTCGATGAACTGCAGGATGCACTGCGCACGCAGGCTCTCCTGGAGCACGTTGACGATGTCGTCGTTCTCGGAGTTGATGGCGGTGTGCTGTTCGTCGACGATGGGGATGCAGAGTACCGGCGCGTAGCCGCGGTCGAGGAGCAGACCCAGCAGCTCTCGGTTGACCGATGCCGGCTTTCCGGAGAAGTCGCGCCGGATCAGGGTCTTCCCGCGCTCCCGGATGCGGATCCCCCGGTTGCGCCGCCCCTCGATCATCCGCCCGTCGATGCCGCTCAGGCCCACCGCGTTGATGCCGTGCTGCTGGCACAGGGCCACGATCCGCTTGTTCCGCAGTCCCGCGTAGGCCATCAGGATGAGATCGATGGCGTCGCGGTCCGAGTACACGCTGCTGTAGCCGGAGGCCGAGGTGAGCACCCTGGTCTCGAGCCCCAGGCGCGCCGCCAGCTCATCGCGCAGCGCGTTGGCGCCGTGAACGACGACGAAGGGCGCGTCGAGCTCGGCGAGGCCCTGCACGATGCCTTCGAGGTTGATGCTCGCGCCGCCGCCTATCTTGACGATGTACATGTTGTTCAATAGCGGGCGACGGTGCCGTTCGCAATGCGCTCCCAGCCGCCGCCGGCGCGATAGGGAGCCGAGCAGATGATCAGGGAGTCCGGCGTTACGAGGCGGTGCATCTGGAAGTAGTCGGGATCTTCCCGGAAGCGCGTTGCGAGGTAAATCGCATCCCGGTCCGCGATCACCACGTTCATCGCGCGCACGTAGCGGGTGCGCTTCTCGATGACGCGGGTCGCGCGGCGCAGCGCCTCGTCCAGGTCGCCCCGGTCGAAGCGCTTGACGAAGTTGAAGATCTTTTCCGCACCGATGCGCCCCTCTTCCCTGATGCGCACCCCCTGGAGCTCGCCGTTGAACAGGAAGACGCGACGCTCGTCGAAGAAGGGCATGTTGTTCTCGACGCGGATCCCTTCGTCTCGAAACGCGCTGCGCGCGTGCGCGAGCAGAAGCCGGCTGCGCCCGGCGGGGCGGCCGCGGTCTTCCCAGATCGGCGCGATGTTGTGGTACGTGCGCCACGCGTCCCCCTCCCTCCACGCGCAGCCCCATCCGTGGCCCTGGTACTCCCGGCTGTCGCGCGCGATGCGAGCGAGCGCCTCGAGGTGCGCACCGAGCGCGAACTCGCTCGTCGAGCGGACGCAGAGGAGCCGGCACACCGCGGCTGCCCGCTTCAGATCGGGTGCAGGCCGGCGAACTCGAGACCCTGCGTTTCCGGCAGCCCGTGCATCAGGTTGCCGGCCTGCAACGCCTGCCCCGCCGCGCCCTTCATGAGGTTGTCGATCGCGCTCATCACCACCACCCGGTTGGAGTGCGGGTCCCGTTCGAAGCCGATGTCGCAGTAGTTGGTGCCGGCGAGGAGCTTGGGCTCGGGATAGCGGTGGATGCCGCTGCGTTCCTTGACGATGCGCACGAAGGGCTCGTCGCGGTACGCCTCCCGGTAGAGCCTCCACAGCGCCTTCTCGTCCGGCGCTTCCCGGAGGAACACGTGGCAGGTGGCGAGGATCCCGCGCACCATCTCGATGGAAGTGGCGGAGAAGTGGATCTCGCCCGCCGCGAGCTCCTGGCGCATCTCGGCCACGTGGCGATGGCCGGTGGGCCGGTAGGAGCGCACGCTGCCGCTGCGTTCCGGGTGGTGGCTGGCCGGGCTCGCCGTCGCCCCGCCCTCGCTGGACCCCGCCTTGACCTCGATGACGACGGAGTCCACACCGCCGCGCGCGCACAGCGGCGCGAGCGCGAGGACCGCGGCGGTCGCGTTGCACCCCGCACCGGCGACCCACCGCGCTTCGCGCAGGCGTTCGCGGTGGAGCTCCGGGACCCCGTAGACGAACTCGGGCAGCAGGTCCGGGCGCGGGTGGGCGCGGCCGTACCAGGTGTCGTAGTCCGCGGGGTCGCGCAGCCGGAAGTCCGCGCTCAGGTCGACGAGACGCGGCGCGAGACGGCGGAAGTCGTCGATGCGCTCCGCCGTCTCGCCGTGGGGCAGGCACAGGAAGAGCAGGTCGCAGGGAACGAGCTCGGAGAGCGACGAGAACTTGAGCCGGGTGGCACCCCGCAGGTTGGGGTGCACCCCGTGCACGAAGCGCCCCGCGTGCCGTTCCGAGGTCGCCTGGGACACCTCGAAAGCGGGATGCCCGAGGAGCAGCCGGAGCAGCTCCCCCCCGGAGTAGCCCGAGGCGCCGGCGATGGACGCCGCGATCATCGCGCCCCCGCGATCACGTAGTCGACCATCCGGGCCGGGATGTCGACTCCCGTGGTGTGGATGCTGTTCCTGAACTCCATCGTGTAGTTGATCTCGTTGACGAGGAGGCCCTGTTCGGTCTCGAAGAGGTCGATCGCGAGGATGCCTCCGCCCGCGGCGCGCGCGGCGCGAAGCGAGACGTCGGCGAGCTCCGGGGTGACCGGGCAGCCGCTCGCCTCGGCCCCGCGCGCGGTGTTCGTGATCCAGTGCCGGGAAGTGCGGTAGATGGCGGCGATGCACTCGTCGCCGACCACGAAGCTGCGGATGTCCCGTCCGTTCTTCTCGACGTACTTCTGGACGAAGAAGATCGAGTGGTGATAGGAGCCGAGGATCGTCTTGTGCTCGAGGATCGTCTCCGCCGCCTCGCGGTCGTTCACCTTGGAGAGCAGACGGCCCCAGGAGCCGACCGCGGGCTTGAGCACCACCGGGTAGCCCAGCTCCTCTATCGCCCGCAGCGCGGAATGCTCGGTGAACGCGACGCGCAGCGGCGGCTGGGCGACGCCGTGCTCCTCGAGCGCGGCCGCGGTGAGGATCTTGTCGCCGCAGCGGCGCGCCACTTCGTAGCGGTTGATGCACGGGACCCCGACGCCCTCGAAGAGGCGCAGGGCGTGCATCGCGCGCGAGTGGTTGATGCAGCGTTCGAGCACGACGTCGACGTCGGGCCGCTCCTGCAGGTCGAAGACCAGCTTGCGGTCGTCGAGCAGCACGACGTCGACGCCGGCGCGGCGCTCGAACTCGCGGATGAGGAACTTCTCCTCCGGGCGGATGAGCGAGTGGAGGAAGCCGACTCTCACTCGCCCCAGTCCTCCTCCACCTCCGGGGCTTCTCCGAGCCGCGGCGGGTCGCCGTCGAGCACCACGAGCTCGCGCCCGCCCTCCCGGCACGCGCTAAGCCCCCCGTCCCCCGGGTCCGAGGCGCG
>CAYFYD010000347.1:0-4916 GCA_964347195.1 uncultured Ectothiorhodospiraceae bacterium | reverse complement strand
TTCTGTCATCCCGCGGGCGCCAGGTTGTCCGTGTAGCTCCCCGAGAAACCAACCGGTCGTGAGGATCTCCCCCAAAGCCTTGCTGAAGCGGCGGCGCTCCCTCGTCGTCGCACTGGCGATCGCGGCGGGGGTGAGCGCGTGGGTGTGGTCGGGCGACCATGCGGGCAGCTCCTCGCCGCCCCCGAGCCAGGAGGCTTCGGCGTTGCAGCGCCAGCGCGACCTCGAGGTGCGGGTCGCGGAGCTCCGGGCGCAGCCGGTGAGCCGCACCGTGGTCCTCAACGGGCGCACCGAGCCGGCCCGGGCGGTCACCCTGCGCGCGGAGATCGACGGGCGCATCGTCGCGGTCGCAGCCGAACGCGGCGCCCGGGTCGCGGAGGGCGATGTGGTGGTGCGAGTGGACCCGAGGGACCTCGCCGCCCGCCGGCGTCAGGCCCTTGCGCTCGTCAAGCAACGTGAGATCGAGTTCGAAGCCTCGAAGAAGCTCTCCGCGCAGAACTTTCAGACCCAGAGCGAGCTCGCGGCGGCGGAGGCCAACCTGGAGGCGGCCCGGGCCGCGGTCGCGCGGGTGGAGATCGACATCGCGAACACCCGGCCGCGGGCGCCCTTCGCCGGGCGCCTCGATCAACGCATGGTCGAGATCGGCGATTACGTGAACGACGGGACCCCCATCGGACGGATCCTCCAGGAAGACCCCATACTGGTGGCCGGACACGTCACCCAGCAGGATCGCCACTTCGTCGAGACCGACGCTCCCGGCGAGGCCCGCCTGATCACGGGCGAGACGGTGCACGGAAGGGTGCGCTACGTCGCCTCGGAGTCCGACGAGACGACCCGGACCTTCCGGGTGGAGCTCGAGGTGCCCAATCCCGAGGGCGCGCTCGTGTCCGGCATCTCCGCCGAGATCCATCTTCCCCTGCCCGCGACCGCCGCCCATCGGGTCTCTCCCGCCCTGTTTGCGCTCGACGAGCATGGGCGCCTCGGGATCAGGACGGTCAACGGTGCGGGGGTAGTGGAGTTCCACTCGACCGAGATCCTGCGTGCCGAGGCGAACGGAGTCTGGGTGTCGGGCCTCCCCGATCCGGCCCGGGTCATCACGGTAGGCCACGGCTTCGTGCGCGAGGGACAGCGGGTCGTCGCCGTGCCCGGGACGGCGGACGAAGGACAGGGCTGATTGGTTCTCTTGACCGTGTCCAACAAATTCAAGGGGTTGTGTCGATCGCCGGGCGTTTCTAGCGAAGTCGTCGTCAACCGAAGAAAGAGCTTCCGCATCGAGGAGCTACGCTGTCCGGCGGCGAACCGGGACGCCCACGATCTGCTCTGCCCCGGGACGAAGGAGCTCGAGGGTTGAACCGCGTCATCGACGCCGCAGTGGGGAGGGCCCGGCCGGTGCTGCTGGTGCTGGCCCTGGTCCTCGTCGCCGGCTCCGGCGCCTACGTGACCATCCCGAAGGAGTCGGACCCCGACATCGCGATCCCCATCATCTACGTCCTGGTCCCGCACGACGGCATCTCTCCCGAGGACGCGGAACGCCTGCTGGTGCGACCGATGGAGCAGGAGCTCCGCAACGTCGAAGGCCTGAAGGAGCTGCGCTCCACTGCGCGGGAGGGTTCCGCCACGGTGGTGCTGGAGTTCGAGGCGGGCTTCGACTCCGACCAGGCCCTGAGCGACGTGCGCGAGAAGGTCGACGACGCGAAGAACGAGCTCCCCGGCGACACCGAGGAACCCTCGGTGCACGAGGTCAACGTGGCGCTCTTCCCGGTCATCGTGGTGACCCTCTACGGCGAGGTCTCCGAACGGGTGCTGGTCAGCCTCGCGCGGGGCCTGCGCGACAAGCTGGAAGGACTTCCCGGGGTCCTGGAGGCGGACATCGCGGGGGACCGGGAGGACATGCTCGAAGTGCTCGTCGATCCGGGGCGCCTGGAGAGCCTGAACCAGACGCCGGGCGCGCTGCTGCGCTCCGTCGCCAACAACAACCAGCTCGTGGCCGCGGGCGCGCTGGACACCGGGCAGGGGCGCTTCCCGGTGAAGGTGCCGGGACTCTTCGAGAAGACGGAGGACGTACTCGAGGTGCCGATCCGCACGAGCGGCAACCGGGTGCTCACCTTCGGGGACATCGGCATCGCCCGGCGCACCTTCAAGGACCCCACCGGTTTCGCCCGGGTGGACGGCCAGCCCGCCATCGTGCTGGAGGTCTCCAAGCGCATCGGCACCAACATCATCGACACCATCGCCGACGTGCGCGCGCTGGTGGAAGAGGAGCGCCGCGGGTGGCCGGAGGGCGTGCAGGTGCGCTTCTCGCAGGACAAGTCCGAAGACATCCGCAACATGCTGCGCGACCTCCAGAACAACGTGGTCGCCGCGATCGTGCTGGTGATGATCGTGGTGGTGGCGGCGCTCGGAGTGCGCACCGCGGGCCTGGTCGGGATCTCCATCCCCGGCTCCTTCCTCGCCGGCATCCTCGTGCTCAGCTTCGCCGGCCTCACCATCAACATCGTGGTGCTCTTCTCGCTCATCATGGCAGTGGGCATGCTGGTCGACGGCACCATCGTGGTGGTGGAGCTGGCCGACCGGCGCATGGCGGAGGGGCACCCGCGACGGCAGGCCTACGCGATGGCGGCCAAGCGCATGGCGTGGCCGATCATCGCCGCGACCGCGACCACCCTCGCCGCCTTCATGCCGCTGCTCTTCTGGCCGGGGATCGTCGGCGAGTTCATGAAGTACCTCCCCATCACCCTGATCGCCACCCTCGCCGCATCGCTGTTCATGGCGCTCGTCTTCATCCCGACCCTCGGGGGGGTGATCGGGCGGCGGGCCCCGGACAGCGACTACCAGATCGAGAGCCTGAGCGCGGCCGAATCGGGCAACCTCCGGCGGATCACCGGGGTCTCCCGGGCCTACCTCCAGGTACTGCAGGTCGCGGTCACCCACCCCCTGAAGGTGGTGGCGGTCGCGGGCCTGCTGCTCGGCGGGGTGTACGTCGCCTACGGGCAATTCGGTCGGGGGGTGGAGTTCTTTCCCGACGTCGAGCCGGAGAACGCGGTCCTCCATGTGCACGCCCGGGGCGATCTCTCGGTCGACGAACGGGATCAGCTCGTGCGCGAGGTCGAGCAGCGCATCCTCGACATGCCCGAGTTCGCGAGCATCTACGCGCGCAGCGGCACCCGCTTTCGCAGCGACGAGGTCAGCGAGGACACCATCGGCATCGTGCAGCTCGAGCTCGTCGAGTGGCGCCACCGCCGTCCCGCCGCGGAGATCCTGGAGGAAGTGCGCGCGCGCACCGCGGACCTCGCCGGCATCGTGCTCGAAGTGCGCAAGGAGGAGATGGGGCCGCCGGTCGGCAAGGCCATCCAGATCGAGCTCGCGGCGCCCGAGCCCGAACTTCTGCCCGGCGCGGTGGCGCAGTTGCGGGCCGGTCTCGAAGGCATCGGGGGCCTCGTGGACATCACCGACACCCGCCCGATCCCCGGCATCGAGTGGCAGTTGCGCGTCGACCGGGAGGAGGCGAGCCGCTTCGGGGTCGACGTCAACCTCGTGGGCAGCACCATCCGCCTCGTCACCAACGGCATCAAGGCCGGTGAGTACCGGCCCGACGACACCGACGACGAAGTGGAGATCCGGGTGCGTTTCCCGTTCAGTGAGCGCAGCCTCGGCCAGCTCGACCGCCTCCGGGTGACGACGAGCGAGGGCGCGGTCCCCGTCGCGAACTTCGTCACCCGCGAGGCGATTCCGCGCACCGGGACCATCAAGCGCACCGACGGGCAGCGCATCCTCGAGATCGAGTCGGAGGTCGCCGACGGCGTGCTGGTCGACGGCAAGGTCACCGAGATCAGGAGCTGGCTCGCCGGGGCCGGCCTCGACCCGCGCATCGCGGTGACTTTCAAGGGCGAGGACGAAGAGCAGCGCCAGGCGGAAGCCTTCCTGATGAAGGCTTTCGGTACCGCGCTCTTCGTGATGGCGATCATCCTCGTCACCCAGTTCAACAGCTTCTACCAGGCCTGCCTGATCCTGAGCGCGGTGCTCCTTTCCACGATCGGCGTGCTCCTCGGCCTGCTCGTCACCCGGCAGCCCTTCGGCATCGTGATGAGCGGCATCGGGGTGATCGCGCTCGCCGGCATCGTCGTGAACAACAACATCGTGCTCATCGACACCTACAACATTCTGCGTCGCAGCGGCGTCCCTCCGGTCGAGGCGGCGCTGCGCACCGGGGTCCTGCGCCTGCGCCCGGTGGTGCTCACCTCCATCACGACCATACTCGGCCTGATGCCGATGGTGCTGGGCGTGAACATCGACATCGTCGGGCGCAGCGTCACGGTGGGCGGGCCCTCCACCCAGTGGTGGACCCAGCTCGCCACCGCGGTCGCGGGCGGCCTCGCCTTCGCCACCGTGCTCACCCTCATGCTGACCCCGAGTCTCCTGGTGCTGGGCGAGCGGCGCCGGCACCGGCGGGGCGCCGCCCCGGACACGCTGCTCGCGCCCCGTCCGGCCTGATTCGGCGGCTGCCACGCGTCCCGGGACGCCCGGAAGCGGACGAAGGGCCCCTTGGCCGCGGGGCGACCAGCCGGCTACGACGGTCGCGAGTCCGGCCGGGTCCAGTATCTCGATCTTCTCCGGTCCGTTGCGTCGAACGAGGCCGGCCCGCTCGAGCGCGTGCAGCGAGCGGCTGATCGTCTCCATCCGCATCCCGAGCAGATCGGAGATGTCGGCCCGGGAGCATGGAACATTGACGGGTCGGAGCATGTCCTGATTTCGACGAGTTGATTCAAGTCAATGACACCTGCCGCACTCTCTGGTTCTATCGTCATGATGTCGGCCCGGGCGGAAGGAGCCGTCTCGCGCGAGCGGCTTCCTCGGATCGGCCGGCCGGCAGGACCATTCAGAAGTCGAGTTTCGGGTTTCGAAATACTGGAATCAGGCTA
>CAYFYD010000346.1:0-4947 GCA_964347195.1 uncultured Ectothiorhodospiraceae bacterium | reverse complement strand
GAACAGCCCCCGATGTGAGTATCGTCATTCCCGCGGAAGCTCGTCCTCGACCCCGATCGGGGGCGGGAATCCATGACATTCCGGGACGCGGAAATCGCTGACCGAGCGCGGATGCTCATCGGTGCCCCTCTTGCCTCACTTCACCCGGGCCCCGGGGCTCACGCCGTCGTCGACCCCGGTCAGCCAGATCTCGGCTTCCCCGGGACCGGCCGCCAGCACCATGCCCTGCGAGACGCCGAAGCGCATCTCGCGCGGCGCGAGGTTGGCCACCACCACCGTCATGCGCCCCACCAGGTCCTCGGGGCGGTAGGCGGCCCGGATGCCGGCGAAGACGGTGCGCGGGCGCTCTTCGCCGATGTCGATCCCGAGCTCGAGCAGGCGCTCCGCACCCTCCACCGCCCGGGCCCTGACGATCCGGCCCGCTCGCAGATCGATCCGGTCGAAGTACTCGAAGTCCACCTCGGGAGCGACCGGAAGCGGCGAAGCGGGATCCGGGGGGGGAGGCGCCTCCTCGCGGGAGTCCTCGACCAGCGCCTCGACCTGCTTCGCCTCCACCCGTCGCATCAGGGTCCGGAAGCGCTCGATCCGGGTGCCGAGCAGGGGCGCGCCGGCATCCTGCCAGCGCCTCGCCGGCGCGTCGAGGAAGGTCTCGACGCGGGCCGCGGTCAGCGGGAGGATCGGGGAGAGGTACACGACGAGGACGCGGAACAGGTTCAGCCCCATCGTGCACACCGCCTGCACCTCGTCGCGCCGTTCCGGCTCCCGGAGCGCGACCCAGGGCTTCTCGGCGTCGATGTAGCGGTTCGCCCGATCGGCGAGCGCCATGATCCGGCGCACCGCCCGGCCGTACTCGCGGCCCTCGTAGGCCGCCGCGATCTCCTCGCCGGCCGCCACGAACTCCTCGTACATTGCGGGCGCCGGCAGCGCCGCGGCGAGACGGCCGTCGAAGTGGCGGGTGATGAAGCCGGCGCAGCGCGATGCGATGTTCACCACCTTGCCGACGAGGTCCGCGTTGACCCGCTGCACGAAGTCGTCGAGGTTGAGGTCGAGGTCGTCGATCCCGGCTCCGAGCTTGCACGCGAAGTAGTAGCGCAGGTACTCCGGGTCGAGATGCTTCAGGTAGGTGCGCGCGGTGATGAAGGTGCCGCGGGACTTCGACATCTTCTCGCCGCCCACGGTGAGGAAGCCGTGGCAGAACACCGCCGTGGGCGGGCGGAATCCCGCGCCCATCAGCATCGCGGGCCAGAACAGAGTATGGAAGTAGGCGATGTCCTTCCCGATGAAGTGGTACAGCTCGTTCGGCGCGTCCGCCCCCCAGTACTCGTCGAAGTCGAGCTCCGGCCGGCGGGCGCAGAGGTTGGCGAAGCTCGCCATGTACCCGATCGGGGCGTCGAGCCAGACGTAGAAGAACTTCCCCGGCGCCCCCGGGATCTCGAAGCCGAAGTAGGGGGCGTCGCGGGAGATGTCCCAGTCCCTCAGGCCCGCGTCGAACCACTCGGCGAGCTTGTTCGCGATCTCCCGCTGCACCCCGCCGCCGCGGCCCGAGGTGCCGATCCACTCGCGCAGGCGCCCTTCGAACTCCGCCAGCCGGACGAAGTGGTGCTCGGAGTCGCGCTCCACCGGCGCCTGCCCGGAGATCACCGAGACCGGGTTCCCCAGCTCCATGGGCGTATAGGTCGCTCCGCACTTCTCGCAACTGTCCCCGTACTGGTCCTCCGCCCCGCAGCGCGGGCAGGTGCCGCGCACGTAGCGGTCGGGAAGGAACATCTCCGCGTGCCGGTCGTAGGCCTGGCGAATGGTGCGCACCGCGATCGCGCCGGACTCCTTCAGCCGGAGGTAGATGTGCTCGGAGTAGTGGCGGTTCTCCTGCGAATGCGTGGTGTGGAAGTTGTCCAGAGAGATCGCGAAGGCGTCGAAGTCCCGCCGGTGGTCCTCGAACATCGCGGCAATCAGCGCCTCCGGCGAGATCCCGTCCTCCCTCGCCCTGAGCATGATGGGAGTGCCGTGCGCGTCGTCGGCACAGACGTAGAGGCAATCGTGCCCTCTCGCCCGTTGATGGCGCACCCAGATGTCGGTCTGGATGTACTCGACCATGTGCCCGATGTGCAGCGGCCCGTTCGCATAGGGCAGCGCGCTGGTCACCAGCATCCTGCGCCGCGCTTCGCGTGCGCTGCGGGGGTTCTCCGGCTCGCCGGACACGTCTTCGCTCGCCAACCTGGTTCACTCCATTCGAGCCCGCGAACGCATGCGGACCGGGCGCCGGGAGCTCGAGCCCTGCCCTTTCCCCAGTCCACTTCTCCCGGGGACCCTTCGACCCCGGTCCGGGCCCGAAGCGCGGGCACCTCGCCTCTCGCGCCGCCGCCGGGGGCGGATGGTAGCAAATCGGTGTCCTCGCGCGGGACGGGCGGCGCGGGCGAGGTGGATTGGAGTAACATCGCCGGCCTCACCGGCACGAGGCGGAGGACTCGAGTGAAGGGCACGCGGGCAATGGTCGAGAAGGCGCTGGGAGCTTACTTCGACCCCTATCTCGAGAGCGACCTCGCGAGCGCGAAGTGCATCAAGGACATTGCGCTCGACGGGGACGGCGTCCGGGTCAAGGTGGTGCTCGGCTTTCCCGCCCGGGGCCATGCGGGCGCGCTCTCCCGGAACCTGCGCACCCGCCTGCTCGAGCTCGACGGGATCACGTCGGCCACCGTCGACGTGGAGTCCAAGATCGTCGCACACGCGGTGCAACAGGGCGTGGAGCTTCTCCGGGAAGTCAAGAACGTCATCGCGGTCGCCTCGGGCAAGGGCGGGGTCGGGAAGTCGACGGTCTCCGCCAACCTCGCGCTCGCGCTCTCCGCCGAGGGCGCCACCGTCGGCATGCTCGACGCGGACATCTACGGCCCCAGCCAGCCCCGCATGCTCGGCGCGCGGGGCAAGCCGAACTCTCCCGACGGCAAGTCGCTCGATCCGGTCATGAGCCACCGGGTCCAGTCGATGTCGATCGGCTACCTGATCGACGAAGAGACGCCGATGATCTGGCGCGGACCGATGGTGACCCAGGCGCTGGAGCAACTCCTCAAGGACACGAACTGGCGCGGGGTCGACTACCTGATCGTCGACCTGCCCCCCGGCACCGGCGACACCCAGCTCACCCTCGCGCAGAAGATTCCGGTGAGCGGTGCGGTGATCGTCACCACCCCCCAGGACATCGCGCTCCTGGACGCCCGCAAGGGCCTGAAGATGTTCGAGAAAGTCCAGGTCCCGGTGCTCGGCGTAATCGAGAACATGAGCACTCACGTGTGCTCGCGATGCGGTCACGAAGAGCACGTGTTCGGCCACGGGGGAGGCGCACGCATGGCGTCGGAGCACGGCGTCGATCTGCTGGGCTCGCTGCCGCTGGACATCCGCATCCGCGAGGACGCCGACCGCGGGCATCCGACGGTGGCGAAGGACCCCGACGGCCGCAACGCGGAGATATTCCGGGAGGTCGCCCGCCGGGTCTCGGCCAAGCTCGCGTTGAAGGCGAAGGACTATCGGCACGCGTTCCCGAGCATCGTCATCAAGAGCTGAGGCCGCCTTGCCCGCCGTCGAACGGGACCCGAACCCCGGAGGCCCCGGCCCCCGCGGTCTCCACTCGACGGCACCGGCGGGAAACGAGGGACTCGGGTTCCGGGGCTCGTTGACCGAAATGGATTCCCGCTTCCGCGGGAATGACGGGAAATGGCACGGGAATGACGGGAAATGGCACGGGAGTCCATTCCACTGCCATCATTCCCGCGAAGCTCGTCCTCGTCCCCGGCCCCGATCGGGGAGCGGGAGTCCATTCCGCAGCCGTCATTCCCGCGGAAGCCCGTCCTCGACCCCGATCGGGGAGCGGGCATCCACTCCGCAGCCGTCAGTCCCGCGGAAGCTCGTCCTCGACCCCTATCGGGGGCGGGAGTCCACTCCGCAGCCGTCAGTCCCGCGGAAGCTCGTCCTCGACCCCGATCGGGGAGCGGGAGCCCATTCCGCAGCCGTCATTCCCGCGGAAGCTTGCCCTCGACCCCGATCGGGGGCGGAACCCCATTCCACTGCCGTCATTCCCGCGGAAGCGGGAATCCATCGCCTTGCTCCTGCGTTTCGAGCCCCGAAACCCGGGGAGGGAAAGGCGTGAGGGCCGCGCGACGGGAGGCCGGTCGCCCATGGGGGTGAAGCCCGATCACTGGATTCGCCGCATGGCGCTCGAGCGGGGCCTCATCGAACCTTTCGAGCCGGGCCAGATCCGGGAGCAGCGCGGCGAGCGCGTGATCTCCTACGGCACCTCCAGCTACGGCTACGACGTCCGCTGCGCCAACGAGTTCAAGGTCTTCACCAACATCAACTCCGCCGTCGTGGACCCCAAGGCCTTCGACGACACGAGCTTCGTCGACATCCACGCGGAGGTATGCATCGTCCCGCCCAACTCGTTCGCTCTCGCACGTACCGTGGAGTACTTCCGCATCCCGCGCCGCATCCTCACCATCTGCCTCGGCAAATCGACCTACGCGCGCTGCGGCATCATCGTGAACGTGACCCCGCTCGAGCCGGAGTGGGAAGGGCACGTGACGTTGGAGTTCTCCAACACCACGCCGCTTCCCGCCAAGGTCTACGCGAACGAGGGGGTGGCCCAGGTCATCTTCCTCGAGGCGGACGAGACCTGCGAGATCTCCTATCGGGACCGCGGAGGCAAGTACATGCGCCAGAAGGGCGTGACCCTGCCCCGGGCCTGACCCGGGTTGCGCAGCTTCGCTCCAACCACGTACTACCGGAGCGAGGCGACCGGGCCGGGGCGCTCGAAGCAGGGGCCCGGAACGCCGTGGCCGGAAGCCCTCACCGGAGCCGGCACTGCCGAGACCGTGGTCCCTCGTCGAATCCTGCGTCCCGGAACATCAATGGATTCCCGCTTCCATGGAACTTCGATAACCCATTGATTTTTCGTATACG
>CAYFYD010000345.1:0-4953 GCA_964347195.1 uncultured Ectothiorhodospiraceae bacterium | reverse complement strand
TCGAGGAGCTACGCTGTCCGGCGGCGAACCGGGACGGCCGAGAACACATTTGCCCTGATGCCGTACCGGGCGCGACGCTGTATCGGACGTGACGCCGTATCGGGATTGTTTCGCATGCTGGCCTTTCGCGCCCGAAGAAACGACACTGCCCCGATGCGCGCGTCCGTGATCGGTCAGCGATCGTTGCGCCCCGGAGAGGCGATGGATCCCCACTCCGCGACCGGGTTCGCGGCGAGCTTCGCGGGAACGACGATACTCGAGTCGGGGCTTCTCCCCGTCTCGGGCACTTCTCCCCCGTCATTCCCGCGGAGGCGGGAATCCATGGGCGCTGACCGAGCACGGATGCCGGCGCACGCTCCGCAGTCCGCCACCGCTGCGTCGAGACTCGCGCCGCCCGGCATGCGCCACACGCGCGGCATCGGTAGCGTGCTGGCCGTGACCACGGAGCTTGCCGCGGATGCGCCCGGCCCCGGCGAGCCCTGCCTCTTCCTCCCCTGCTGACGAGACGGGATGCGATGCGCTTTGCCGGCAGAAACGCCTTCGTAACCGGTGCCGGCGGCGGCATGGGCCTCGCGATCGCCCGGGGGCTGCTCGAAGAGGGCTGTTCCGTCACCGGCTTCGATCTCAAGCCCCCGCCCGCGGCGTTCAGCAGCGGACAATCCGCGCTCGCCTACGTGCGGGGCGACCTCACCGACCATGCGCAGGTGGAGCGCGCAGTTGAGGAGGCATTCTCCCGCCACGGCCGCCTGGACTACCTCGTCAACGCCGCCGGGGTGCTGCTCTTCGGCGAGGACAAGTCCGCAATCGAGATCGACCTCGCGCTCTGGGACCGGGTGATGGCCGTCAACCTCAAGTCCGTGGTCCACACCTGCCGCCACGCGATACCGCGCCTGCGGCAGACGGGAGGCGGTGCCATGGTGCACATTGCCACCATCCAGTGCCTGCGCGGCGATGCCGCCCCTCAGGACGCCTACCAGGCGTCCAAGGCGGGCGTCGCCGCGCTCTCCAAGTCCCTCGCGGTCCAGCTCGCGGGTGACCGGATCCGGTCCAACGTCATTCACCCGGGACCGACGCTCAGCCCCATGCAGCAACGCTGGCACGACGACCCCGAGGCCGCCGCGCGAGTGGCGGCACAGATCCCTCTGGGAAGGATCGGCGCCCCCGAGGACATCGCGCACGCCACGCTCTTCCTTCTCTCCGACGAGGCCTCCTTCATCACCGGCACCGAGCTCGTGGTGGATGGCGGTCTGCTCGCTCTCCCCTGAACACCCGTCCCGTGTCACCCATCACCTGCCGGACGGGAGATGGGGGATGTCCCGCCCGCGCCGGCAACCCGGCGTAGCGCATGTTCCAGCCGCTCACGCAGATCGGGCGCCCCGCGCTCGGTCACCGGGCGGGGCTAGTGCGCGGCCTTCGCCGATCCCGCCCGGCGGCGCTGCATCCAGTAGACGAGGGCGAAGAGCAGGAGGGCCGGGAGGTAGAACACCTCCTTCGCCACCCGCTCGTTCGGCAACGACACCGAGGAGACGACGACCGCCTCGTCCGCGTAGAAGTCGAAGGAGAGCGCGAGGTGCTCGAAGGGCGACGCGGGCAGCGGCTCCTCGAGGAGCGCCGTACCGTCTCCGACGCTCACCAGCAGGCCGTTCCGTTCGAGGCGCTCCGCCCCCTCGCCGGGCCTGCCGAGGGGAATCACGAGACTGGTCTCGCCGATGACGTCCGGGTCGTTGAAGTCGGGGCCGGACACCGTGACGCGCAGCTCCTCGCCCTCCGCGCGCGATCCGGCCACGTCCATCACCTCCGCGCCCGGGCGCTCGGTGAAGGGGGGCGCGACCCGGTCGAGCCAGAACCCCGGACGAAAGAGTGTGAAGGCGACGAGGAGCAGCGCGAGGGTCTCCCAGATCCGGCTGCGGGTGACGAGGTAGCCCTGGGTGGCGGCGGCGAAGAGCATCATCGCTCCGACCGCCACCACGAAGACGCCGAGCGCCTTCAGCGGCGTCACGTCGATCAGGAGGAGCTCGGTGTTGAAGATGAACAGGAAGGGGAGGATCGCGGTGCGGATGTCGTAGGCGAAGCCCTGGACGCCGGTCTTGATCGGGTCGCCCCGGGAGATCGCTGCGGCCGCGAAGGCCGCGACACCGACCGGGGGGGTGTCGTCGGCGAGAATGCCGAAGTAGAACACGAACATGTGCACCGCCACGAGCGGCACGATCAGCCCGCTCTCGGCGCCGAGGGCGACCACCACCGGGGCCATCAGGGAGGAGACCACGATGTAGTTCGCGGTAGTGGGCAGGCCCATGCCCAGGATCAGGCTCATCACCGCCACGAGCAGCAGCATCACCATCAGGTAGCCGCCGGAGAGGAACTCGACGAACTCGCCGACGACCTGGTGGGCGCCGGTGAGGGAGATGGTGCCCACGATGACGCCGGCCGCGCCGGTCGCCACGCTGATCCCGATCATGTTGCGGGTGCCCGCGATCATGCCGTCGAAGCACTCGCGGGCGCCGCGGCGGAACGCGGCGTCGAGCTGTCCGGTCCCCCGCAGGAGCGCCTTGAGGGGGTGCTGGGTGAGCGCCACCACCAGCATCGCCATCGCCGCCCAGAACGCCGACAGCGCGGGCGAGAGGCGTTCCACCAGGATGCACCACATCAGGATCACGATGGGCAGCAGGAAGTGCAGTCCGCTCACCGCGGTCGGACCGGCGCGGGGCAGCGCGGTGATCGGGGCATCGGGCGGGTCCACCTCGAGGTCCGGGATCCGGGCGGCGCACGCGAGGAGCGCGAGGTAGACGAGCGCGCAGAGCAGGACCACGACGAGGAAGGCGTAGTCGGGCGCGATGTCCTTCAGCCAGCCCAGCCCGAAGTACACCAGGGCGCCGAACGCGCCGAGACCGACGAAGCCCGCGAGGAAGCCCGTCACCTTGGTGGCGAAGCCGAGCGAGGAAGGAGGTTTCGGCAGCCCCTTCAGGTCGAGCTTCATCGCCTCCAGGTGCACGATGTAGACCAGTGCGATGTAGGAGGCGATCGCCGGCACCGCCGCGTGCTTGATGATCTCGGCGTAGCTGACGCCGGTGTACTCCGAGATGAGGAAGGCGGCGGCGCCCATCACCGGAGGGGTGAGCTGGCCGTTGGTCGAGGACGCCACCTCCACCGCGCCCGCCTTCTCCGGGGTGAACCCGGTGCGCTTCATGAGCGGGATGGTGAAGGTGCCGGTGGTCACGGTGTTCGCGACCGACGATCCGGAGTAGATGCCGCTCATCGCGGAGGCCGCCACCGCCGCCTTGGCGGGTCCGCCCCGGTAGTGTCCGAGGAGGGAGAAGGCGACCTTCATGAAGTAGTTGCCGGCGCCCGCCCGCTCGAGGATCCCTCCGAAGAGCACGAACAGGAAGATGAGCGACGCGGAAACGCCGATCGCCACTCCGAAGACCCCCTCGGTCTGCATCCAGTAGTGCCACATCGCCTTGCCGATGGAGGCGCCTTTCCAGCGGATGGCGTCGGGCAGCCACTCCAGGTGACCGAAGAAGACGTAGAACACGAAGACGCTCGCGACGATCACCAGGGGCAGGCCGAGGGCCCGGTAGACCGCGATGCCCAGCACGGCGAGGCCCAGGCAGCCCGCGGCGATGTCGGTCGGGCCGGAGACGCCCGCGCGAAGCGCGATGTCGTCCTTGAACACCAGCAGGTAGAGGCAGGGGGCGGCCCCGAGCGCGGCGAGCGCCCAGTCGTACCAGGGGATCCGGTCGCGGGGGCTCCGCCGGAAGAGGGGATAGGCGAAGGCGGCGAGCACCAGGCCGAAGGTGAGATGCAGGAAGCGGGCCTGGTCGGTATTGACAATGACGTTGACCCGGAAGACCTCGGTCAGCGTGAAGGGGAGGTTCGAGGCGATGTAGAGCTGGAACAGGGCCCAGACGAAGGCGATGCCGATGATGAGGCGGCCCTGCCATCCGGCGGGGTCGCGCGCCCCGGTGTCGATCCCGGCGACGAGGTCACCGACATCCGTATCGATCGCTTCCCGTGCCACTACTGTCCCCTCGTCCTGACGCATGAGGTCAGAGCGCATCCGGCATCAGTGCGCCAAGTCCGCGAGCGCGAAGCCGGCGGGGCGGCGGGCCGGCCGCCGCCCCGCCGGCCGGGCGGATTACATCCAGCCGCGCTCCTGGTAGTACTTCTGCGCACCCGGATGAAGCGGCACGGACAGGGAGTCCGTGATCATCTCCGACTCCATGAGGTTGCCGAACGCCGGGTGGAGCTTCTTGAACTGGTCGAAGTTCTCGAACACCGCCTTCACCACCGTGTACACCACCTCGTCGGGCACGTCGGTGCTGGAGATGAAGGTCGCACCCACCCCGAAGGTATTGATGTCCTCCTGGTTGTTGTACATGCCGGCGGGAATGCGGGCCGCCCGGTAGTAGGGGCGCTCCGCCACCAGCTTGTCGATCTCCGGAGCGACGGCATGCACCAAGTGGGTGGCACAGGTCGCGAGCGACTCCTGGGTGGCCGCGCTCGGATGGCCGACCAGCCAGAAGTAGGCGTCGATCTTGTTGTCGCACACCGCCTGGCTGGTCTCGGCGGACTTGAGCTCCGAGGCGAGCATCAGGTCGCTGCGCTCCCAGCCCATCGCCTCCTCGATCACCTCCCAGGTGCCGCGCGTGCCCGAGCCGACATTGCCGATGTTGACCCGCTTGCCCTTGAGATCGGTGATGTTGTTGATGCCGGAATCGTCACGGGCAATGATGGTGACGGGCTCCGGGTGCACCGAGAAGACGGCCCGCAGCCCCTCGAAGGCGCCCTTGTCCTCGAACTTCGAGGTGCCCCGGTAGGCGTGGTACTGCCAGTCCGACTGCACGACTCCGAACTCGAGCTCCTGCGCGCGCACGGTGTTGATGTTGTAGATCGAGCCGCCGGTCGACTCGGCCGAGCACCGGATCCCGGTCTCCTTGCGCATCTTGTTCACCA
>CAYFYD010000344.1:0-4955 GCA_964347195.1 uncultured Ectothiorhodospiraceae bacterium | reverse complement strand
TCGCCTGATTCCAGTACTTCGAACCCCGCAACTCGACTTCTGAATGGTCCTGGATGACAGCGTGGCTCGATTGACACCCCAAGACGCCGGCGTTTAAGGTCACGCGCCCTTTGTCCCCGGCGCCCGGCCATCATTCTCTCTCTCCCGCCCCATCCATGAAGCACGGCCGAGGACACCCCCGGGAGAAGAGGTCCGGTCCGCCCGCTCCCGCGAAGGCGAGGAAGGGCGTGGTCGAGGTGGCCCCGGGCTCGCGCCCGGACCGAAGCGCCGGCTTCCCTCCCGGGGGGCACCGCTCCCGCGTTCTCTCCGCGGGCGCGCCGGCCGGCGGCGGGTCGGAGGGGAGGTCGAAGCCTCAACGATGAGGCCGGTCAGGATCGGGCTGCTGGGTCTCGGCACGGTGGGCGGCGGCACGGTGAACGTGCTCGCCCGCAACCGGGAAGAGATCGCCCGCCGGGCGGGGCGGGCCATCGAGGTGGTGCAGGCCGCGGTGCGCGACCTCGACAAGGCCCGAATCTGCGCCACCGCCGGCATCGCGCTGCGCCCGGATCCCTTCGACGTGGTGGGCAGCTCCGATGTCGAGATCGTGGTGGAGGCCGTCGGCGGCACCGGGCTCGCCCGCGAGCTCGTCCTGCGCGCGATCCGCAACGGCAAGCACGTGGTGACCGCGAACAAGGCGCTCATCGCGCTGCACGGCAACGAGGTGTTCACGGCCGCGCATGAGCGGGGGGTGACGGTCGCCTTCGAGTCCGCGGTCGCGGGCGGCGTGCCCATCATCAAGGCGATTCGCGAGGGCCTCGCCGGCAACCGGATCGATCGGATCGCCGGTATCGTGAACGGCACGAGCAACTACATTCTCTCCGAGATGCGAGAGCACCGGCGCGACTTCGGCGATGTGCTCGCGGAGGCGCAGCGCCGGGGCTACGCGGAAGCCGATCCCGCCTTCGACGTGGAAGGGGTGGACGCCGCCCACAAGCTCACGATCCTCGCCGCCATCGCCTTCGGCATTCCGCTTCAGTACTCCCGGGTGCACACGGAAGGCATCTCCGACCTGCACCTCGAGGACATCGCCCATGCCGAGCAGGTCGGCTACCGCATACGCCACCTCGGCATCGCCCGGCGCCGGCCGAGCGGGGTGGAGCTGCGGGTCCACCCCGCCCTGGTGCCGCGTCGCCACCTCCTCGCCAGCGTCGACGGCGTCATGAACGCGGTGCTGGTGAACGCCGACGCGGTAGGCCCCACCCTGTACTACGGAGCGGGGGCCGGCGCCGAGCCGACCGCCTCGGCGGTGGTCGCGGACCTCGTCGACGTGGTGCGTGCGCTCACCACGGACCCCGAGAACCGGGTGCCGCACCTCGCGTTCCGGCCCGACGCGATGTCCGAGCTCGGCGTGCTCGACCGCGACGACGCGCGGACCGCCTGGTACCTGCGCATGACGGCGATGGACCGGCCCGGGGTCCTCGCGGAGATCGCCACCGTGCTCGGACGGGCCGGGATCAGCATCGAGGCGGTGGTCCAGCCCGAGCCCCCGCGCGGGGCGCACTTCGCCAAGCTCGTCATGCTCACCCACACCGTGCGCGAGGGGCAGATGCGCGAGGCGCTCGAGCGGGTGGAGAGCCTCGACGTAGTGGACGGCGAGGTGGTGCGCCTGCGGGTCGAGCACCTGGAGGACGGTCCGGCGTGAAGGGTGCCCTGCCCGCGCTCGCATGGCCCGGCCTCATCGAGCACTATCGTTCCCGGCTGCCCGTCGACGCGCAGGCTCGGCCGGTAACGTTGCGCGAGGGGGCGACCCCCCTCGTCCGGCTGGAGAACCTGCCGCGGGGCCTGAGCCGGCGCGCCGAGGTCTACGCCAAGTACGAAGGCCAGAACCCCACCGGCTCCTTCAAGGACCGGGGCATGACGATGGCGATCACGCGGGCGCGGCAGCAGGGCGCGCGCGCCGTCATCTGCGCCTCGACCGGCAACACCTCGGCGTCGGCCGCGGCCTATGCGGCGCGGGCCGGACTCACCGCATTCGTCCTCATCCCGGACGGAAAGGTCGCGCACGGCAAGCTCGCCCAAGCGATGATGCACGGCGCGGTGGTGGCCCGGATCAAGGGCAGCTTCGACGACGGGATGCGTCTGGTCCGGGAGATGGCGGAGGAGACCGGCGCCGCCGTCGTCAACTCGATCAACCCCTACCGGATCCAGGGACAGAAGACGATCGCCTTCGAGGTCATCGAGGGCCTCGGCCGCTGCCCCGACTACCACTGCCTGCCGGTCGGAAACGCGGGCAACATCACCGCGCACTGGATAGGCTACTGCGAGTCGGCGCCGGCGTCCGAGAACCATCTCCCCGGTGTGTTCTCCTCCCGCTTCGACCTCGAGCGCTACGAGACGCGGCCCCTGAGCGAGCGGCGTCCGGTCATGGTCGGGTATCAGGCGAGCGGCGCCGCGCCCTTCGTGCACGGGGCGCCGGTCGCCGAGCCCGAGACGCTGGCGAGCGCGATCCGCATCGGCAACCCCCAGTCCTTCGACTTCGCCCTCGCCGCCGCCCGGGAGTCGGGGGGGTGGTTCGACGCCTGCTCCGACGAGGCGATCCTCGACGCGCAGGCCCTGCTCGCGGAGCGCGAAGGGATATTCTGCGAGCCCGCGTCGGCGGTGTGCGTCGCGGGGCTCATCCGGGACCTCGAGAGCGGGCGGATTCCCGAAGGGAGCACGGTCGTGTGCACCCTCACCGGCCACGGCCTCAAGGACCCCGACATCGCGGTCCGGCGCGCGCGCGCGGCGGTGGCCACGGTGGAGCCGGAGCCGGCCGCGCTGAAGGCGCTCCTGCTCGAACATCCGGGCTGACGCCGCCGGCGGTGAGAGGCCGGCGCCTCACCCTGCTGCTTCCGGGACTCTTCGGCGTGCCGGCCGGAGACCCCCGGGGCAGAACGGCGGACGGGGCGGTGGTCGACGAGCCCGGGCTCCGGGCGCTTTGCACCCTGGTCGCCCGGGCCACGCCGCAGCGCCGGGCCGCCGCCGGCGGGAGCCCGGAGTCGCTGCTCTTCGAGGCCTTGGGACTCTCCCGCGAAGGCGACGACTGGCCCGTGGCGGCCCTCACCGCGGCCGAGGACGGCGCCGGGTCCCGCCCCCGCGGGTGGATCCGGGCCGACCCCGTTCATCTCCAGGCGGGACTCAACGATCTGAGCTTCGCCGACCCGCGGGAGCTCGGTCTCACCCGGGAGGAAGCGGACGCAGTGTGCGCGGCGATCAACGAGGCGCTACGGGGCGCCCCCGGGCGTATCGAGCCACTGACCCCGGCGCGCTGGTACGTCCCGCTCGAGCGCCTGCCCCGACTATCCACCCGGGAGCCCTCGCTCGCGGTGGGGGGACCGATCGGGGGGATGTTGCCCCGAGGGCCCGACGAGGGAATCTGGCTGCGCGCGCTCACCGAGATCCAGATGCTGTTGCATGACCATCCCGCCAACCGGACCCGCGAGGCACAGGGAAGGCCGGTCGTCAACAGCGTATGGTTCTGGGGAGCGGGCCGGCTTCCGCCGCGTCCCGAAGCGCCGCCGCGCACGCACCTGTGGAGCGACGCGGTGCTGGCGCGGGGCATCGGGCGCGTGCTGGGAGCGCCGTGCCGGGCGCTGCCCGCCGGCGCCGGGGCGTGGCTCGATAGCGCACGCGAAGCGGGGCGGCACCTCGTGTACTGCGACGCGCTGCACTACGCCGCCCGCCTCGCCGACTGGCCCGCGTGGCTCGAGGCTCTCCGTCGCTGGGAGGCGGACTGGTTCGAGCCCCTGCGCCGCGCGCTGTGGTCGGGGGAGCTCGGCTGCCTGCGCATCGAAGCGGGGGACGGCGTCGCGTACGAGATACCGGCTTCGGCCCGATGGCGCTGGTGGCGGCGCGGGAAGCCGCTGCCGGCGCCCTGGGCGGGGGGCGCGGCCGCGCACGGGACCCCGGGGGTCGGGCGGGCGGTTCAGGACCCGAGCGGGGGCCGGGGGCCGGGAGACCCGGCATACCATCTCCTTCGGGGACGGCAGCGTGGCGATCCGTAGGCGGAGGGCGGACCCCGTCCCCGCGGCGCTCGGAGAGCACTGCCACCCGGTCCTCGCCCGGGTGTACGCGGCCCGCGGCGTCACGTCTGTGCAGGACCTGGACTACGGCCTCGCCCGTCTCCTGCCGGACGCGCGCCTGCGCGGGATCGACACCGCGGCGGGGCTGCTCGCGGAGGCGCTGGAGCGCCGCCGCCGCATTCTCGTCGTCGGCGACTTCGACGCGGACGGCGCGACGGGCTGCGCGGTCGCGGTGTGCGGGCTTCGCCTCCTGGGGGCCGAGCAGGTCGACTACCTCGTCCCCAACCGCTTCGAGTTCGGCTACGGGCTCACCCCCGAGATCGTCGCCGTCGCCGCCGCGCGCGAACCGGATCTGCTGATAACGGTGGACAACGGCACTTCGAGCGTGGCGGGGGTGGACGCCGCCAACGCGCGGGGGATGGCGGTCATCGTCACCGACCACCATCTCGCGGGTCGGGATCTGCCGAGGGCGGCGGCCCTGGTGAACCCCAACCAGCCCGGCGACGCGTTCCCGAGCAAGTGCCTCGCCGGGGTGGGAGTCATGTTCTACCTCCTCATCGCGTTGCGCCGCTTCTTGCGTGCGCGCGAGTGGTTCGAGCGCAAGGCGGTCCCGGTGCCCCGTCTCGCCGACCTGCTCGACCTCGTGGCGGTCGGCACCCTCGCCGACGTGGTGCCGCTCGACCGCAACAACCGCATCCTGGTGTCCCAGGGGCTGGCCCGGATCCGGGCCGGACGCAGTCGCCCCGGGATCGAGGCCCTGCTGCGGGTCGCGGGCCGGGACCCGGCCCGGGTCACCGCTTCCGATGTGGGCTTTGCGCTCGCGCCGCGCCTCAACGCGGCGGGCCGACTCGAGGGCATGTCGCTCGGCATCGAGTGCCTGCTCGCCCCGCCCCCGGCCCTGGCCCGAGCGCGGGC
>CAYFYD010000343.1:0-4961 GCA_964347195.1 uncultured Ectothiorhodospiraceae bacterium | reverse complement strand
TCGCCTGATTCCAGTACTTCGAACCCCGCAACTCGACTTCTGAATGGTCCTGCGATCCGTCGAAGAGCGCAGGACGTTGCATGACACTGCTGATATGGACTGGAGGAACCCGGGGTTCGGACCGCTCAGGAGTCGTCTTCATCGACGAGGGCCACCGCGTGCACCGCGATGCCCTCGACGCGCCCGATGTAGCCCATGCCCTCGGTGGTGGTCGCCTTGACGTTGACCCGGGACGGGTCCACTCCGAGGTCGGCGGAGAGGTGGGCCCGCATCTCCCCGAGGTAGGGAGCGAGACGGGGGCGCTGCGCGATGACGGTGACGTCGACGTTCGCGACCCGGAACCCGGCCGCGCGCAGGCCCGAGACCACCCGGCGCAGCAGCGCCCGGCTGTCGGCGTTCTCGTACTCGGGCGCATCGTCGGGGAAGTGCCGGCCGATGTCGCCGAGCGCGGCCGCACCGAGCAGCGCGTCGCAGACCGCGTGCAGCACCGCGTCGCCGTCGGAGTGAGCGGCGAGGCCGAACTCGAAAGGCACCCGCACCCCTCCCAGCACGAGGGGAGGGCCGAGCGCGAAGCGGTGCGCGTCGAATCCGTGCCCGATCCTCAAGCGGCCCCCTCGTCCTCCTGCGCCGCGAGGTAGAGGCCCGCGAGCGCGAGGTCCTCGGGCCAGGTGATCTTGATGTTGTCCGCGTGGCCCTCGACCATCGCCGGAAAGACTCCCCGCGCCTCCATCGCCTGCGACTCGTCCCCGACTTGGGCGTCACCCCTCCGCGCGACGGCTTCGAGCGCGCTGCGCAGCGCTGCATAGCGAAACACCTGAGGGGTCTGCGCGTGCCAGAGCCCCTCCCGCCCGAGCGTCGCCTCCACCCTGCCCCGCTCGTCGACCCGCTTGAGGGCGTCCCGCGCCGGCACCCCCAGGACGGCGCCGGGCGCGCCACTCGCCACCGCAGCGACGAGGCGGTCGACGTCGCGGTCGCGCAGGCAGGGACGCACCGCGTCGTGCACCATGACCCAGTCGTCGTCCGACGCGCGTCCGCCGAGCGCTTCGAGTCCCCGGAGCACTGACAGGAAACGTGCTTCACCGCCCGCCACGCGCTCGGTCCCGCCGTCCGCGGCGAGCGGAAGGCGCGGCCACCACGGGTCGTCTTCCCCGGTGGCCACCACCACGCCGCCCACTGCGGGGTGTCGGCGGATCCGCGAGACGCTGTGCTCAATGACGGTGCGGCCGCGGAGCGGGAGATACTGCTTCGGCGTCCCCTCCCCCATCCGCCGGCCGGCCCCCGCCGCGGGGATCACCGCCCAGCAGCGCGGCACCGCCCGAGCGCCCGATCGTCGTTCTGCCGGCTCGCCCCGCTCACTCGGCGAAGTGGAAGAAGGTCTCGTCGCGGTGGATCATGCCGTACTCCCGGCGTGCGACCATCTCCACCGCCGCCCCTCCCTGCTTGAGCTCCAGGACTTCCGCCGCGAGGCGATCGTTCCGCGCCCGAAGCGCGGCGTTCTCCTCGGTCTGCGCCGCGATCGTGTCTTGCAGGCGCCACACTTCGCGCACGCCGTCCTCCGATATCCAGAGGCCGTAGTGCAGGATCGCCAACAGCGTCGCCATGAACCAGCCGAGCGCCTTGCCTGCCACCGCGTCACCCCCGGGTCCTGAACGCGGCCCGGCCCGGATAGCTCGAGCGGCCGTCGAGTTGCTCCTCGATCCTCATGAGGCGATTGTACTTCGCGACCCTTTCCGAGCGACTGAGCGAGCCGGTCTTGATCTGTCCCGTTCCGGTCGCCACCGCGAGGTCCGCGATGGTGGTGTCCTCCGTCTCCCCCGAGCGGTGCGAGATCACCGCAGCATATCCCGCTTCCTTCGCCACGCCCACCGTCTCGAGCGCCTCGCTGAGCGTTCCGATCTGGTTCACCTTGACCAGCACCGCGTTCCCCACCCCCCGCGATATCCCGTCGCGCAGGGTGTCGGGGTCACTGACGAAGATGTCGTCGCCGACGAGCTGCATTGCCGTCCCGAGTCGCCGGGTGAGCGCCGCCCATCCTTCCCAGTCGTCCTCGGCGAGCCCGTCCTCGATGGAGAGGATCGGGTAGGCACCGGCCCACTCCGCGAGGAGGTCGATGAGGCCCGTCGCGTCGAGCCGCCGCCCCTCCGAACGCAGGTGGTAGCGGCCCTCCTCGTGGAGCTCGGTGGCCGCGACGTCGAGTGCGAGCGCCACCTCCGCCCCGGGCTCGTATCCGGCGTCGTGCACCGCTTCCAGGATCACCTCGATCGCTTCCTCGTTCGAGCGCAGATCGGGGGCGAAGCCGCCCTCGTCGCCGACCGTGGTGGCGAGCCCCCTCCGGCCGAGCACCCCCTCGAGCGCCCCGAACACCTCCGCTCCGCAGCGCACCGCCTCCCGCAGCGACTCCGCGCCCACCGGCGCGATCATGAACTCCTGGAAGTCGACGCGGTTGTCGGCGTGGGCGCCCCCGTTGACGATGTTCATCAGGGGGACCGGCAGGAGGAAGGGGCCGTCCCCGCCGAGATAGCGGTACAGGGGCAGGCCGAGGCTCCGGGCCGCGGCCCGGGCGCACGCGAGCGAGACCGCGAGGATGGCATTGGCGCCGAGCGCGGACTTGTCGGGGGTGCCGTCGAGCTCGATGAGCCGCGCGTCGATCGCCCGCTGCTCCGTCACCTCCCGGCCGAGGAGCGCGTCCCGGATCGGGCCCCGGACCTTGCCCACCGCCCTCCTGACTCCCTTGCCGCGGAAGCGCCCCGCGTCGCCGTCGCGGAGCTCGACCGCCTCCCGCGAGCCGGTTGACGCGCCCGAGGGCACCGCGGCGCGCCCGAGCGCTCCGTCGGCGAGCAACACGTCGGCCTCCACCGTGGGGTTGCCCCGCGAGTCGATGATCTCGCGCGCGTGGATGTCGCGGATTTCGGGCATTGGTCTCCGTCTCCCGGGCATCGCCGCCTCCGAAGCTGCGGCGAAGGGCCGCGAGACGCCTCCGCTCCGGCTACTCCACCGCCACCGGGGCGGGCTCGGCCTCGATCGTCCGGCGTCCCCGGAACTCCCAGGCCGCCTCGACGAAGCCGGAAAAGAGCGGATGGCCGTCGCGCGGGGTGGAGGTGAACTCGGGGTGGAACTGGCACCCGATGAACCAGGGGTGGTCGGCCACCTCGACGACTTCCACGAGCGCGCCGTCGAGGGTCCGTCCCGCGATCTGCAGGCCGGCGTCCTGGAGGGGGTCCATGTAGGTGTTGTTGAACTCGTAGCGGTGCCGGTGGCGCTCGATGATGATCTCCTCCCCGTACACCATGCGCGCCCGCGACTCCCGGCGCAGCCGCACCTCCTGGGCGCCGAGACGCATCGTCCCTCCCAGGTCGCCGTTGCGGTCGCGCTGCTCGACGCTGCCGTCCTTGTTCGTCCACTCCGTGATGAGGGCGATCACCGGGTGGGGGGTGTCCCGGTTGAACTCGGTGCTGTTCGCACCGGGGAGGCCCGCCTGGTGCCGGGCGTACTCGATGACCGCCGTCTGCATCCCCAGGCACAACCCGAGATAGGGGACCCTGTTCTCTCGCGCGTAGCGGGCGGTCCGGATCTTCCCTTCGATGCCACGCTTGCCGAACCCGCCCGGGACCAGGATGGCGTCCGCGCCCTCCAGGGCGCCGGTGCCGTCACGCTCGATATCCTCCGAATCGACGTATTCGACGTCCACCCGGGTGCCGGTATGGATCCCGGCGTGCACCAGCGCCTCGATGAGCGACTTGTAGGACTCGCGCAGGTCCACGTACTTGCCGACCATCGCGATCCGCACCGACCGCTTCGCGTTCGCGATTCCCTGCACCACCGCGTCCCATTCGCCGAGATCGATGGGCGCGGCGTCGAGGCCCAGCTTCTCGACCACCAGAGCGTCGAGCCCCTGCTCGTGGTAGAGGCGCGGCACCATGTAGACGTTCCCGGCGTCGAGGGCGGATATCACCGCCCGCTCCGGCACATTGGTGAAGAGGGCGATCTTGCGCCGCTCGTTCTCCGGCAGGGGCGCCACGCAGCGGCAGAGCAGCACATCGGGCTGGATGCCGATGGAGCGGAGCTCCTTCACCGAATGCTGGGTGGGCTTGGTCTTGATCTCGCCCGCCGAGCGCATGTACGGCACGAGGGTGAGGTGGATGAACAGCGAGGCGCGCTCTCCGAGCTCGATGCGCATCTGCCGGATGGCTTCGAGGAAGGGCAGCGATTCGATGTCTCCGACGGTGCCTCCGATCTCCACGAGAGTGACTTCGGCGTCGCCCGCCCCCCGGCGAATGCAGTCCTTGATCTCCTCGGTGATGTGGGGGATGACCTGCACCGTCCCTCCCAGATACTCGCCGCGGCGCTCCTTGCGGATGACGTTGTCGTAGATCTGGCCGGTCGTGTAGTTGTTGTGCCGGCGCATCGTGGTGCGCACGAAACGCTCGTAGTGGCCGAGGTCGAGGTCGGTCTCCGCCCCGTCCTCGGTCACGAACACCTCCCCGTGCTGGAAGGGGTTCATGGTGCCGGGATCGACGTTGATGTACGGATCCAGCTTGACGAGCGTCACCTCGAGGCCGCGCGCTTCGAGGATCGCGGCGAGGGAGGAGGAGGCGATGCCCTTGCCCAGGGAGGACACGACCCCGCCCGTGACGAAGATGAAACGCCCCATCGACCCTCCGTTCGGCGACCGGATCCTGTCCGTCTCCGAACGCCGGTCCACGCTACCAGAATCCGGGGTGAGAACCAAGCGACCGATTCGAGTGCCGCCACCGCGGTCCTCGCCACGCAGCTCGGGTAGGGCAATGCGGGGCGAGGCTGCGCCTTGACAGTGCCCGGACACCCGAAAAGACTTGGCTCGACTTGGCCATTGGAGGCTCCTGATGAAAGTGAACGTGCACGAGGCGAAGTCACAGCTCTCCCGGCTGGGCCCAGGGCTCTTCAAAAGTCGGCTTGACGGCTTCAGACTCCGAGCTTCGGGA
>CAYFYD010000342.1:0-4975 GCA_964347195.1 uncultured Ectothiorhodospiraceae bacterium | reverse complement strand
CCCCTTGCCTCAGAACAAAGTGTAAATAAAACAAGTGCTTATTTGATCGGTCCCCGCAGGGCTGATTGGTTCTCTTGGCCGTGTCCAATGAATTCAAGGGGTTGTGTCGATCGCCGAGCGTTTCGAGCGAAGTCGTCGTCAACCGAAGAAAGAGTTTCTGCATCGAGGAGCTACGCTGTCCGGCGGCGAACGGGGACGGCCGAGAACACATTTGCCCTGGCGGCGCACGAGGACCGAATTGACAGCGGGAGGGCTCAGGTCCGAGCATGCCGGCATCCGGTCAGCAGGGGATCATGCCCGTGTCCAGCCGCACTATCGCCATGAACGACGCACTCTACGAGTACCTGCACCGGGTGTCCCTGCGCGAGTCCGACCTGCAGCGGCGCCTGCGGGAGGAGACCGCCGCGCTGGAGTACGCGGGGATGCAGATCTCGCCGGAGCAGGGGCAGCTCATGCGAATGCTGGCCGGACTCGCCGGCGCGCGGCGCGCGATCGAGGTCGGGGTGTTCACCGGCTACAGCGCGCTCAGCGTCGCCCTCGCCCTGCCGGAGGACGGCGAGCTGATCGCCTGCGACGTGAACGAGGAGTGGACAGCCGTCGCCCGGCGCTACTGGGAGGAGGCGGGGGTCGCATCGAAGATCCGGCTCGTGCTCGCGCCCGCGGCGGAGACCCTCGAGGCCCTCGTCGGCGCGGGCCGGGCGGGCGACTTCGATATCGCATTCATCGACGCCGACAAGACGGGCTACGACCTCTACTACGAGCGTTGCCTCGAGCTGCTGCGTCCCGGCGGACTGATGCTGATCGACAACGTGCTGTGGGGCGGGGCGGTGGTCGACGAGGCGGACCGCTCGGAAGACACCGTGGCGCTTCGCGCTCTCAACGCGAAGCTCCGGGACGACGCGCGCATCGATCTCTGCATGCTGCCGGTCGGCGACGGCCTCACGCTCGCGCGGAAGCTCCACTGAGGACCCCGCGGAGCGATCCGAAGGACCCGTAACACGAGGCACCTTGCCCCCGGCCGGTCCCCTGGGTCCGGCGGCCCTTCGAGGCTTGGAGGCATGGTCGCGAAAGCGGGTGTCCACCTCGAATACACTGCACGAGGCGGAGCGTTCTCGCACCGGACACGGGAGCCCGGCCCGGGTCCGGAAGCCTGCTCGGAGCCCCATGGGGACTGGAACGCGCACCATACTCCACGTCGACATGGACGCCTTCTACGCCTCGGTGGAGGAGCGCGAACGTCCGGAGCTCGCGGGCCGGGCGGTGATCGTGGGCGGAGACCCGGAGGGGCGGGGCGTGGTGGCGGCGGCCAGCTACGCGGCCCGGGAGTACGGGGTGCACAGTGCCATGCCGGCCGCCCGGGCCCGGCTGCTGTGTCCCCACGCGGTCTTCATCCGATCGCGCATGGCCCTCTACGCCGAGGTCTCGATGGAGATCCGGGCCATCTTCGAGCGCTACACGCCCCTGGTCGAGCCGCTCTCCCTCGATGAGGCGTTCCTCGACGTCGGCGCGAGCACCGGACTCTTCGGTACCGGAGTCGCCATCGCCCGGCGCATCAAGCGGGAGGTCCGTTCCGAGCTCGGACTCGTCGCATCGGTCGGCGTGGCGCCCAACAAGTTCCTCGCCAAGCTCGCGAGCGATCTCGAGAAGCCGGACGGACTGGTCGAGGTCGCCCCGGAAGGCGTGCAGGCCTTTCTCGATCCGCTTCCGGTGGAGAAGCTCTGGGGAGTCGGAGCGGCGGCGGCGGCCCGGCTCCACGCGCTCGGCGTGCACACCATCGCCGATCTGCGTGCGCGGCCGGCGGCGGAGCTCGGGGAGGGCTTCGGCAAGTGGGGGCATCGTCTCTTCGAGCTCGCCCACGGGCGCGACGAGCGTCCCGTGACCCCGGAGCAGGAGGCGCAGTCCATCAGCCACGAGACCACCTTCGAAGCGGACATCGACGATGCGGCGGCGTTGCGCGACTGTCTTCGCGGACTCACCGAGCAGGTCGCGTGGCGCCTGAGAAGGCAGGGACTGCGGGCGGGCACGGTCGATATCAAGGTCCGCTACGCCGACTTCCGCACTGTGAACCGCTCCGCCGGTCTCGTGGCCGCGAGCGCCGGGACCCGGGACCTGTGGGCCTGCGCCTCCCGTCTGCTGGCGGGGCAGCTCGCCCGTCGCGCCGGTCCCGTGCGTCTTCTGGGCATGGGGGCGAGCCGCCTCACCCGGGAACGCTGCGAGCAGGCGGACCTCTTCGATGCACCGGCGTCCGCTCGCCAGCGGCGGATCGACTCGATGGTGGATGCCGTCAACGCGCGTTTCGGGGGGGCGAGCCTGCACCGGGGGTCGGGCCGGAAGCGATGAAGGGCGGGGCGTGGCTCGCCCTCTATGCCGGGGGCGCCTTCACGCTGGGGGGCGCGCTCGCCGGACCCCTGTACGCCGTGCTCGACGCCTTCGACATCGCGCCGACCGCCTTCCCGGAGTTCACCCTGCGCCTGGTGCAGCTCTTCGCTCTCCTCGGCCTGTGGCCCCTGCTGCGGGCGCTGAACCTCCGTGGAGCGAAGGCCTGGGGCCTCGCCCCCGGCGCCGGCCCGCGCTCCTTCCTTGCCGGGGCCTTCGGGGGCTTCGTCGCCGGCGCGTCGATGATGGCCGCGCTCGTGGCGGTGCTGGTCGCGCTCGGGGTCCGGGGCGTCGCCGGGCCTGGCGAGGGTCTTGAATGGCCGGTCCGCCTCATGCGCTACCTCGCCGCGGCGGTGGCCATCGCACTCGTCGAGGAGCTGTGGTTCCGTGGCGCCCTGCACAGCGCGTTCCAACGCACCGGCGGCGCGGCCGCCGCGCTCTTCGCGGTGGCCGCCCTGTACAGTGGCGTGCACTTCCTCGACCCCGGAGCGGCCTCCACGTCGGAGGACCTCGGGATCGGGAGCGGCTTCGCGGTGCTGGGCGGCGCCTTCCACCTGTTCACCGATCCCGGGATCGCGGGTCCGGCCGCCGCCCTCTTCGCCGCCGGGGTGCTGCTCGGGGTGGTGCGTCACCGCACCGGGAGGGTGACCGGGTGCATCGGCATCCATGCGGGATGGGTGCTGGTCGACAAGGCCGGGCGCACGTTCACGCTCCCCGAGCCCGAATCCCGGTGGGCCTGGGTCGCAACGGGATACGACGGCGTCGTCGGCTGGGGCGCGTGCGTGATGTTCTCGGTGCTCGCGCTCCTCGTCTGGCGCTTCCTCGCGCCCTCCCGGAGGCCGCCCTGACCAAGTGCCGGGTGGCCGCTACACTCCGGGCCCTTTCCAGTCGGAATCCAGGAACGCGGTGAACAGCGCCGGGGTCATCGCCTCGGCGAAGAAATCTCCCTGCGCGCTCTCGCAGTTCTCCCACTTGAGGAATTCGAGCTGTTCCTTGGTCTCGACCCCCTCGGCGACGACCGACATGCCCAGGGTGTGGGCGAGCGCGATGACCGAGCGCGCGACGGCCGCACAGTCGGGGTCGGACGCCACGCCCGCGACGACCTCGGGGGCGATCTGCAGGCAGGCGGGCCCGAGCTGCCTGAGCTCGGCGATCGAGGTCGGACCGATTCCGAACTCGTCGACGACAATGGCCACCCCCAGCGCCTGCAGCCGGTCGACGGCCCTGGCGCTCGCTCCGAGGTTCAGGCTGAGCTCGCTCTCGGGGATCTCGAGGGCGAGGCAGCGAGGAGGGAGTCGCGTCCTCTCCAGGCCCCGCTGGATCGCGGCCACCAGGTCGCCGCTGCGAAGCGCGACCCCCGAGGCCTCGAGGCTCACCCTCGAGACCGGCCCCGCTTCGCTGCACCACCGCCGGGCGAGCCGGCAACCCTCGGCGACGAGCCACCGGTTGATGCGTCCCGCCTCTCCTTCCCGGTCCGCGGCGCGAAGGAGCGCCGTGCCTCGGAGCTCGCGATGCCCCTCCCTTCGCCACCGGGGGATGAGCTCGACTCCGGCGAGTCCTCCGTCGAGAAGGCTGAGCTGCGGCTGGGCGAGGACGTCGAGCTCGCCGCGCTCGAGGGCGCCCCCGAGACCCTTGGAGTGCTCGGGCTCGGGGGCCCGCGCGAGGCGCGTGGCCGCGACCCCGCCCCGGCGCTTCAGGCTCTTGATGTAGTTCCATGTACGCAGCGCGCAGATGATGATCGAATGCAGCTTCTGGGCGGTGAGCTCGGTCTTCAGGAAGTAGCCGTTGATCTCGTAGTCGAGGATCACCTCCCGCTCCGGCGCCTGTCCGGGCTGGCCGGTGCGCAGCACGATCTGGACGTCGTGGTTGCCGAGGGTCTCTCGGATGTACCCGCATAGGCGCAGCCCGGCGTCCTCGGTCTCCATGACCACGTCGAGGAGAACGAGTGCGGTCTCGGGATGGTGCTCGAGGAACGCACGCGCCTCGGTCGCCGAATGGGCGTGGTGCAGGACGACCCTCCGGTTCTCGAACGAAGCGCGCGCGAGCAGGATGCGGGTCACCTCATGGACGGCGGGGTCGTCGTCGACGATGAGCGCGGTCCAGGGCGGGGCCGGCCCCCGCGCGGCGCGCTCCCTGTCCGCGCTTCGTGCCTGGGGCTCGGGGTTCACGGCACTTCCCTCATCCGTCGGGGCCACGCACGGGGTCGGCGGTATGGGAGGGAGCGGGCAGGACGCGGGGAAATCGGAGTATGAAGGTGGTGCCGGTGCCCACTTCGCTCTCGACCTCGATAGTGCCGCCGAGCGTCTGCGTCACGATATTGTAGACGATGTAGAGCCCCAGTCCGCTGCCGCCCTTGCCGCGATCGGTGGTGAAGAAGGGCTCGAAGAGTCGGTCCCGGATCCCTGCCGGGACCCCGCGGCCGTCGTCGGAGCAGCGCAGCTCCACCGTGTCGTCCTCGGCCCGGCGGGCCTCGAGGCGGATCGTGCCCGCCTCGCCCTTGGGCCAGGCGTGCCGGAGGCTGTTCATCACGAGGTTGCTGAGCGCCTGCGCGAGCGCCCCCGGATACCCTTCGAGCTCGAGCACGCACGTACAGGAGATA
>CAYFYD010000341.1:0-4996 GCA_964347195.1 uncultured Ectothiorhodospiraceae bacterium | reverse complement strand
GATGGGGCGCGGGAATGAGGGGCTGGGGCGCGGGAATGAGGGGCTGGGGCGCGGGAATGAGGGGCTGGGGCGCGGGATTGCCGTCACCTGCGCAAGACGCGTCACTCCCACGCCAGTCGCCAACTCCTCCATGGTCGTCATTCCCGCGAAGCGCGTCCCCGACCCCGATCGGGGAGCGGGAATCCATCGCCTGATTCCAGTATTCCAAACCCCGAAAGTCGAGATCTTCCGTCACCGGAGCAGGGCTCGCTCCGGCCTCGGCTCCCCTCTCGGCCACCGATCCGCCCGCATTTCACACCGGGATTCGTAGCGAAGGCGTCGAGACTTCGCGGTGGGCGGGCGTACGGACGGAGAGACACTGAAGAGCTCGCAGTCCGCAGTGGAAGGCCGGTGTGACATGCGGGCCAAGCGCAGGACCATTTCATGCTGGCGCGGACGGTGTTTGTGACCCACCGGTACGGCCCTCATTCGCCCTGCTCACCCCTCAGTTGCAGGCATTCCGCGTCGCCGAGCGCCCCGAATCGTTCATTGAAGCCCTCCCGCCGGCCCCGAGGCACAGGTCGAGACGCAGCATGAAATGACCTCGGGCCAAGCGAAGCCACTCTACCGGGCGGGCGGGGAGTGGGCGACAATTGGGGGTGGGCACGGCCCGTACCCGGGACCCTCGCCGCTGATCTTGTACTTGAGCGGCGCGCGGACATGGGCACGGCCCGTGCCCGGGACCCTCCCTCCCGTGCGCTCCGACGCCCGCCTTCCGGATCCCCGACCCCGCATGAAAGCAGCCGCGAACCACCATCCCGGGAAGACCCGCGAAGACCCCTACGCGTGGCTCAAGGACGGGAACTGGGCGCAGGTGATGCGGGAGCCTTCCCGCCTCGAGCCCCGCATCCGCTCCTGGCTGGAAGCGCAGAACGAGGCTACCGCCCGGGCGATGGCGGGCACCGAGGCGCTGCAGGAGCGGATCTTCTCGGAGCTCCGGGGACGCATCAAGGAAGACGACCGTTCGGTGCCCCTGCCGGACGGACCCCACGAGTACTACCACCGCTACCGGCGCGGCGGACAGCACCCGCTCTACTGCCGCCGGCCCCGCGGCGGGGGAGCCGGCGAAGAGGTCCTGCTCGACGGCGACGAGGAGGCGGAAGGCAGCGAGTACTTCAAGGTCGGCGCCTTTGTGCACAGCCCCGATCACCGCCACGCCGCCTACAGCGTCGACCGGAACGGCTCGGAGATCCATACCCTGCGGATACGGGACCTGCGAGCCGGAAGGGATCTGCCGGACTCCCTCCCCGATACCGCGGGCCCGGTGGTCTGGGCGAACGACGGTCTCCACCTCTTCTACCCCGTGCTCGACGCGCACCACCGCCCGGTCAAGGTGCTCCGCCACCGCCTCGGCACGGCTGCGGCCGAGGACGCCCTGGTCTACGAGGAGGCGGACCCCGGCTTCTTCGTCGGCGTCGGGACCACTTCGAGCCGGCGTTTCGTGATCATCGACGCCCATGACCACACCACCTCGGAGCTGAGGCTGATCGACGCCGACCACCCGGACGGGGCGGCCCGGCTCGTGGCCGAGCGGGAGCGCGACGTCGAGTACCATGTGGACCACCACCGCGACCGCCTCCTGATCCTCACCAACGCGGACGGCGCCGAGGACTTCAAGATCGTCGAGGCGCCCCTCGCCCGCCCGCAACGCCGCCACTGGAAGGACCTGATTCCCCACCGGCCGGGCCGACTCATCCTCGACCTCGCGGTGTACCGCGACTACGCGGTGCGCATGGAGCGCGAGGATGCGCTGCCCCGACTCGTCGTCACCGATCTCGCCGGCGGAGCGGAGCACGCGGTCGCGATCGAAGAGGAAGTGTTCGATCTCGCGCTGCTCCACGGCCACGAGTTCGACACCCGCACCATCCACTATTCCTCGAGCACCCCCGCGGTGCCCGCACGCACCTGGCGCTACGACCTGGGCACGCGCGAACGCCGCCTCGTCAAGGAACAGGAGGTGCCGAGCGGTCACGACCCCGCGGCCTATGTCGCCCGCCGGCTCTCTGCCGAGTCCGACGACGGCGAAGAAGTGCCGATCACGGTGCTGCACCGCCGCGGGACGCCGATCGACGGCTCGGCCCCCCTGCTCCTCTACGGCTACGGCTCCTACGGAATCAGCATCCCGGCGAGCTTCCGGATCACGCCGCTCTCCCTCGTCGACCGCGGCTTCGTCTACGCGGTCGCCCACGTGCGCGGCGGAAAGGAACGCGGCTACCGCTGGTACCGCGACGGCAAGCTCGACCGGAAGACGAACACCTTCCGCGACTTCATCGCGGCGGCCGAGCACCTGGCGGCGCAGGGCTACGCCCGCCGGGGCGGGATCGCCTGTCACGGCGGGAGCGCGGGGGGACTGCTGGTGGGGGCGGCGATCAACCTTCGCCCGGAGCTCTTCCGGGCGGCGGTGGCGGAGGTGCCCTTCGTCGACGTGCTGAACACGATGTGCGACGACACCCTCCCCCTCACCCCGCCCGAGTGGCCGGAGTGGGGCAACCCCATCGCCGACCCCGACGCCTACCGGTGCATCGCGTCGTACTCGCCCTACGACAACATCGAGACCAAGGACTATCCGCACATCCTCGCCACCGCGGGACTGAGCGACCCGCGGGTCGGCTACTGGGAGCCGGCGAAGTGGGTGGCCCGGCTCGCGGCGACCAGGACCGACGACCACCTCCTCCTGCTGAAGACCCACATGGGCGCCGGCCACGGCGGGGCGGCGGGACGTTTCGAGCGCCTGAAGGAGAACGCCTTCGCCTACGCCTTCGTACTCCTCGCTTTCGGCCTCGCGGAGTCCGGCGCCCCGCCGTCCGACCGGGAACCATGAGCCCCTACCGCGCCCTCTTCACCCCGCTCCGGATCAAGCACCTCGAGATCCGCAACCGGCTGCTCAGCACCAGCCACTCCCCGGGCTACGCGGCGGGAGGACGCATCACCGAGCGCTACCGCCGCTACCAGGAAGAGAAGGCGCGCGGCGGCGTGGGGCTCACCCAGTTCGGCGGCGCCACCGCGGTCTCCATCGAGAACTCCTTCCACTACGGGCAGATCGACGGGGCCCGCGACGACGTCGTCCCCGAGTACCGGGCGATGGCCGAGCGCATCCACGCGCACGGGGCGGCGTGCACGGTGCAGCTCACGCACGGCGGGCGCCGGGAACGCTGGGACAGCGCGAACTGGCTCCCCGCGTACTCCGCCTCCTGCCGGCGGGAGCTCGTCCACCGCTCCTTCCCGGTGGAGATGGAGCACCACGACATCGCGCGCGCCCACCGCGACTACGCACAGGCGGTGCGCCGCGCCCGCGAGGGCCACCTCGACGGGGTGGAGGTCTCCTGCCAGGCCGGCACCCTGGTCGAGCAGTTCTGGTCGCCCGCGATCAACCACCGTGAAGACGAGTACGGCGGCTCGCTCGCAAACCGCCTGCGCTTCGGGCTCGAGCTCGTCGAAGCGGTGCGTCGCGAGGTCGGGCGCGACTACATCGTGGGACTGCGCATGTCGGGGGACGAGATGCTCGCGGGGGGCTTGAGCCACGGGGACTGCATCGAGATCGCGCGGGCGCACGCGCGGCACGGAGGCATCGACTTCATCAGCGTGGTCGGCGCCCAGGCCACCGACTACAAGTCGAGCGCGACGATCTGGCCGACGATGTGGCTGCCGTCGGCCCCCTTCCTGCACCTCGCGAGCGCGATCCGGGCCGCGGTGGACGTGCCGGTGTTCCACGCAACGCGGGTCACCGACGCGGCCACCGCGGCCCACGCGGTGGCGGAAGGCCACGTCGACATGATCGGCATGACCCGCGCCTTCATCGCCGACCCGCACTTCGCGAACAAGCTCGCCCGCGGCGAGGAGATCGAGATCCGGCCCTGCGTCGGAGCGGGCTACTGCGTGGACCGGGTGCTCGCCGGCAAGGATGCCCTGTGCGTGCAGAACCCCGCCACCGGCCGGGAGGAGAAGCTGCCGCACATCATCACCCGCTCACCCGGCCCGCGGCGGCGCGTGGTGGTGGTGGGCGGCGGGCCGGGAGGACTGGAAGCGGCGCGGGTGAGCGCGGAGCGCGGCCACGAGGTGGTGCTCTTCGAGGCGGCGGGCGAGCTCGGCGGCCAGATCCTCCTCGCCGCGCGCGCGACGTGGCGGCGCGAGCTGGCCGGCATCGCCCACTGGCTCGCGGGCCGCATCGAACGCCTCGGCGTGGACGTCCGCCTGAACACCCTCGCGGACGCGGCCGACGTGAGGGCGGAGGCCCCGGACGTGGTCATCGTCGCCACCGGGGGCCTGCCCAACGTCGGCCACTTCGAGGGCAGCGATCACGCCGCCACGGTGTGGGACGTGCTCGGCGGGCACGTCGAGGCGGGCGAGCGGGTGCTCCTCTGCGACGAGAACGGCTCCCACCCGGGGCCCTCGTGCGCCGAGCACCTGGCGAGCCGCGGCTCCCGGGTCGAGGTCGTCACCCCGGACCGCGCGCTGTGCAGCGAGATGGCGGAGACCAACCAGGGGGCGCACTTGAGCGAGCTGTACCGCCGCGGGGTCGTCATCCGGCCGGACACCCGACTCGCCGGCCTGCGGCCCGAGGGCAACCGGCTCGTCGCCACGCTCGCCAACATGTTCACGGACGAGCAGGAGGAGCGCGTCTTCGATCAGGTGGTGGGCGACCACGGCACCCTGCCGAACGACGCGCTCTACTTCGCGCTCAAGGCCGACTCCACCAATCTCGGCGAGGTCGACCTCGGGGCGATGGCCGGCGCCCGGCCGCAAACAGTTTGCTCCAACCCCGAAGGCCGCTACCGGCTCTTCCGGGTCGGCGACGCGTGGGCGAGCCGCAACATCCACGCCGCGATGCTCGACTCCCTGCGCCTGTGCAAGGACCTCTGAGCGGCGGCGGGCGCGGCGCGCGTCGGGTGCGGCGCGAACGATGTCCTTCGCGCCCGCTCGGCAGGACCCGCTCCCGGCTCGCTTGCCGGCGCCCGGC
>CAYFYD010000340.1:0-4997 GCA_964347195.1 uncultured Ectothiorhodospiraceae bacterium | reverse complement strand
CGGGCCCGGCCGGGGCGGGGGCGGGAATGACGGGCTCGGATGCCCGGACGAGCGCCCGACGTCGACTTCCGAATGTTCCCGTGATGCGAGGGAGTACGCCCGTTCACCACTTTGCGGCCGGCGTCCGCAGCAGGAGCCAAGGTAATGAAATGGGGCTCAACCCTTGACGCGTGCCACCGCGACGTCCCAGCCCGCGAGGAGACGCGCGCGCGTCCCGGCCGGCATCGAGGGCTCGAAGCGCCGGTCGAGGCGCCACTGCCCGGCGAGATCCTGCGGCGAGGAGTACAGGCCCGCCCCCAGGCCCGCGAGGCGGGCGGCGCCGAGCGCGGTGGTCTCGGTCACCGTCGGCCGCTCCACCGGCAGGTCGAGCAGGTCGGCGAGGAACTGCATCAGCCAGTCGTTCGCGGTCATCCCGCCGTCGACACGCAGGGTATCCGGGGGGGCGCCGGCGTCCGCCGCCATCGCCACCATCAGATCCCTCGTCTGGTAGGCCACCGATTCGAGCGCGGCGCGGGCGAAGTGTGCGATACCCGAGTCCAGGGTGAGGCCGAACAGCGCGCCCCGGGCTTCGGGGTCCCAGTGGGGCGCGCCCAGACCGGTGAAGGCCGGCACGAGGTACACCCCCTCGTTGTCGGGCAGCGACTTCGCGAGCGCTTCCGTCTCCGGCGCGCGCCCGATGACGCGAAGAGCATCACGCAGCCACTGGACCGCGGCGCCGGCGACGAAGATCGCGCCTTCCAGGGCATGGACGGCCTCCCCCCCGAGCCGGTACGCGACAGTGCCGAGCAGCCCGTTCCGGGACCGGACCACGGCATCGCCGGTGTTGAGCAGCGCGAAGCAGCCGGTGCCGTAGGTGCACTTGACCATCCCCGGCTCGAGGCAGGCCTGCCCGAAGGCCGCCGCCTGCTGGTCGCCGGCCATGCCGGTGACGGGGAGGGCGACGCCGAGCACGTCCCGCCGGGCCATGCCCAGATCGCCCGCGCTGTCGCGCACCTCGGGCAGCATCGAGCACGGCACCCCGAGCACGTCGAGCAGGGCGTCGTCCCACTGCTGTCGGTGGAGGTCGAAGAGCAGGGTGCGCGAGGCGTTGGTGGCGTCGGTCGCGTGCACCTCGCCGCCGGTGAGGCGCCACAGGAGAAAGGTGTCGACGGTGCCGAAGGCGAGCCGGCCCCGCTCGGCGCGCGCGCGGGCGCCGGGCACGTTGTCGAGGATCCAGGCCACCTTGGTCCCGGAGAAGTAGGGGTCGAGGCGAAGCCCCGTCTTCTCCTCGAAGAGCGCGCCCCGGCCCTCGGCCTCGAGCGCGGCACACTGCGAAGCGGTGCGCCGGTCCTGCCACACGATGGCGGGGTAGATGGGATCGAAGCTCTCCCGGTCCCAGACCAGGGTGGTCTCGCGCTGGTTGGCGATCCCGATCGCGGCCACCGGCCCCGCCGCGGCGAGCGCTTCGCGGCACACCGCCACCGTGGTCCGCCAGATCTCCTCGGGATCGTGCTCGACCCGGCCCGGCCGCGGGTAGTGCTGGGTGAGCTCGCGGCGGGCGACGGCGCGGATGTCCCCGCCGGCATCGAAGACGATGGCCCGGCTGCTGGTGGTGCCCTGGTCGATGGCGAGGACGCGAGGGCCGCTCATCGCGTGGCGCGCCCCGGCCGCGTCCCTACCCTCCTCAGCGCACCCGCGGGAAGAGCTTGCACTCCATGCGGCCGCCGTGGGCGAGACCGGCGCGGTGCGGGGGATCGAGGCTGTGGGGCTTGTTGTTGAATCGGATGTCGTCGCCGATCCAGTGGGTGGCGAGCGCCCGGCGGCGCTGCGAGCGCAGCGAGTTGCCGGGCGCGCTGTGGTGGGTGCGGTTGTGAAACACCACGCAGTCGCCGGGCTCGAGCGCTGCGTAGACGATCTCGTGGTCGCCGGGCTCCAGGTCCCAGTCCGGCACCGGCGGATCCTCGGGGGGATCGGGGTAGTCGACCCGGGGGTCGAAGCTCATCAGCCGGTAGCTCGCAGTCCAGCGGTGCGAGCCGCGCACGAAGCGCAGCGTGGTCTCCACCGGGGTCGGCTCCACCACCATCCACAGATTGCACATCTGGTCGCCGCTGATCGGCCAGTACGCTTCGTCGTAGTGCCAGGGGGTCTTCGCGGAGGTGCCCGGCTCCTTCACCAGCATGAAGTCGAAATAGAAGATGATGCTGTTGGAGCGCAGGACCTTCATCGCGAGGTCCGCGGCGGGCGACTCCCGGTAGAAGCGTTCGAACTCGTCGATGCGCTGGTACATGAAGGTGTCGTAGAAGAAGTAGCCGGGCTCCCCGGGCTCGGCGATGGTGAACGCGAAGCCCGGCCGGTGCTCTCCTCCCTGCGCGATGTCCATGCCGCGCGAGACCGCGTCCACCCATTCCGGCGGGAAGGCATCGCGCAGACAGACCACACCGTCGCGCTCGAAGGCGCGGATCGCCTCTTCGTCCGGCTCGCCGAGCGCGACGGGCCGAAAGGACGGCAGCTCGGTCAGAGGGTGAACGGGGAGCGCCGATTCCCGTTGCGTCGGAGCGCTGAGCGCCATCGCGAATCCCTCCTGGGGTCGTCTCTGACGCGCGAATGTGCGCCTGAAGGCAAAGCGCCGTCAAATGCGCCGGCGGCGCCCGGCGGGTGGGCGCAGCGCAGCGGCCGGTAACGTCGCTTCGTGCTACGCTGCGAGCGTCCTGACACGCACCACGATGACATCGGCACCCGCCTCGGAGAGCATGCACGCCCCGCCATGCCTCCGGCGGCGGAGGGACACGACCATGACCGTCGCGGCACAGCGGCTCGGACTGCGGATCATCACGCCGGACGCCGGCACGCTCATCGACCTGAAGCCGCTCCAGGGGCTCTGGACGCAGGCGCAGTACCTCCGGTTGACGGATCACTCCCGGCTGCCGCTCGAATTCACGGACGGCCACCTGGAGGCCCTGCCCATGCCCACGGACCGCCACCAGGCCATCTCGCAGTTTCTGTTCCTCGCCCTGCTCCCCCTTGTCGGGACCCTCGGCGGCAAGGTGCACTATGCTCCCCTGCGCCTGCGCATCCGCGAGGGCAAGTTCCGCGAGCCCGACCTGTTGCTGGTCCGCGACGCGAACGACCCGCGGCGCCGCAACGACTACTGGCGCGGCGCCGATCTGGTCGTGGAGATCGTCGGCCCCGACGACCCCGAGCGGGACACGCGGATCAAACGCGGGGACTACGCGGAGGCGCACATCCCCGAGTACTGGGTCGTGAACCCCCTCGACGAGACGATCACCGTACTGACCCTGGCCGGCGATGCGTACACCGAACACGGTGTGTTTCACCGGGGCGAGCGGGCCGACTCGGTGGGTCTGAGCGGCTTCACCGCGAGCGTGGCGGAGGTGTTCGATGCGGTGTGACCCTCCGCCGCACGGATGGTCCGAGTCGTGCAGCGCAGCGCCTCGTCACGCTTCGCGGCACAGCCGGTCTTCAGGCGTCTCGTGCGTCTCGTAACGCGCCGGAAGCCCGGACATGCAATGACGTCAACCTGTTCGTGAGACAAGACAATAGCTGGCGATTGGTGGGAGCGGTATCGCGTCTGATACGTTGAGCGAAGGGTCGGCGCACCCGCGCTTCCCGGCACGCCGCCAGCCCTGCCATGCGCTCCCGGCACGAGGATCGCCGAAGGCCGCGGGGCTCGCCCGGCCCGAGACCCATCATCCCGAGGAGCGGAGGGACATGAGAAGGATTCTGATCGTCGGCGGCGGCGTCATCGGCACCAGCGTGGCCTGGCACCTGGCGGAGCGGGGGCTGGGCGAGGTGGTCCTGCTCGAGCGGGACCGCCTCGGCTCCGGCACCACCTGGCACTCCGCCGGCAACATCACCTGGAAGCCGGTGCCGGACAGCGACGCCCCGATCGCGTACATGCTCGACCTCCTGCCGCGGCTGGAACGCGAAGCGGAGCAGTCCACCGGCTGGCTGCGCACGGGGCGCCTCTTCATCGCCCGGAGCGAGGAGGCGATGCGCACCTTCGAAGGGTACTCGCAGGCCGCCGGGACCCGCGGGCGTGGCGGCGTGCTGCTCGAGCCGGGGGAAGTCCGCCGGCACCATCCCCTCGCGGACGCGGCCGGCATCACCGGAGCCTGGCTCAATCCGCTCTCGGGGCGCCTCGACCCGGCCGGCCTCGTCGCCGCTTGGGCGCGCGCCGCGCGCCGGCGCGGGGTGCGCATCGAGGAGCAGTGCACGGTCCGGGGCCTCGTGGTGCGCGGGGCCCGGGTCTGCGGGGTGGAGACGGACCGGGGACGCTTCGAGGCCGACGAGGTGGTGATCGCGGCGGGGCTGTGGACTCGCGGGCTGATGGCGGGGGCGGATATCCGGGTCGCCCACGGCGCCTGCGAGCACTTCTACGCGATCGCGGCGCCCACCCCCCCGCTCCCCCGGGAGACGCCCTCCTTCATCTGCCCCGAGGAGCTCATCTACGGGCGCGAGGAGGTGGGCGGCTTCCTCGTCGGCTTCTTCGACCGGGACGCGAAGTGCCTGGATGCGGCCACGCTGCCCGAGCCCTTCACCTTCACCCTGCTCGACGAGGACTGGGACCAGGTCGCCGCATACTACGAGCGCGCCGGCGAGATCTTCCCCGCGCTCGCCGACGCCCCGATCCGCCGGCTGGTCAACGGGCCGGAGTCCTTCACCGCGGACGGACGCCCGCTCATCGGCCCGGTAGACGGAATCGACGGTCTCTGGCTCGCCTGCGCGATGAACTCCGGTGGCGTCACCCTCTCCGGGATGGCCGGACACAGCATCGCGGACTGGCTCGCGGGCGATCGCTTGCGATTTTCCGAGCTCGACTGCCGGCCGGGGCGCTTCGGCGCGGGCGAGTCCGACCCGGCCTGGGTCGACGCGCAGATGCCGCACGCCCCGAGCACCTTCTACCAAGTACACAACGCCAAGGCTCTCGAGAACTCGAGCTTCGAGGTTCGTTGACCGGAATGGATTCCCGCTTTCGCGGGAATGACGGGAGGTGGCGC
>CAYFYD010000339.1:0-4997 GCA_964347195.1 uncultured Ectothiorhodospiraceae bacterium | reverse complement strand
CGCGAAATCATCCAGAATGCGCGCCTCAATGAGTCGTATGGTGAATAATCCAGGGTGAGCCGAACAGCTCCAGGTCGCCCGCGTACCGTGTCCTCAACAACGCCCGGTTGCGCTCGGTCAGGTCGACCTCCGCCGTCTCCCTGGCGCTTTGCAGCGCTTCCGGGGACGGCGGCTGTCCGACCATCGTGTTCAGCATCGGCAGCACCGGCGCCGGCATCCCGAGATGCGCGGCGACCCGGCGCAGATCCGCATCGATGTTCTCGAGACGGCCGATGAAGTCGGGCAGGCGCCCGTCCGGGAGGCGTATCTGCACGTGTTGGGAGAGAAAGTGCCGCTCCGCGAACGCATCCGAGCCGTACGGCGTATTCAGCCACCGGCAGACATCGTCGAAGCTGGTCGTCTCCTCCAGCCCGTAGAAGAGGTGGAAAAGGTGCTGGCGTTTCTGCTCTCGTTGCCAATGCATTTTCCTCGTTTGTCGATCGAAGACCTCCCGGTAGAACGACAAGGTCCGATGGAAGGGATGCCTCACGAACGCAAAGCTGTAGTAGTCCCGCGTCTCGGGGCGGGTCGCGTAAAGGTCGCGAAGGCTCATCTCGCGGATGACCTCGGCGTCGGGGATCGCGCTGCGCAGTGCTGCCAGGATGCTCCGCGACGCGACCTTGGGCGTGACAATGTACAGATACCGGTACTTGCGGGACACGACTTTTGCCGCACGGAGATCGGGCGTCCGAAGCGCAGTGCGAGTCATGCGCTGCGCGTCGTCGAAGGCCCCGCGCAACAACGCGTCGGCGATGTCCTTGGCGACAGGCGGGCTCGACGCCACCGCGGAGGGTACTTCCGGCCAGGACGCCGGCATCATTCACCCGCCTCGCGGCCATCGTGGCGCAGGAAGCCCGCGCAGCGTTCCGGGTGGTGCAGACGATGCATCGAGCCAACGTTTCGACGGCCGCAGCATCGACGTTCGACGGACCCATGCCGAGAGACCCGTGACCCGAGCTTTAGAGCGAACGCCGGCGGTCTTCACCGTCGGGTATCTGCCCGCGCCTGCCCGGGGAAACGTGCCGCCGCCTCGCCCGCCAGCGCCTCGGCCTCCTCGAGCCGGCCCGCCTCCCTCAGCGCCACCACGCCCTGGCTGAAGCCCGCCACACGCTCCGGGAACCCCTCGCGCACTCTCGCCCACCGCGCGCAGGCCGCTTCCCAGTCGCGACGGCGCATCGCCAATTCGGCAAGACGCAAGTGCCCCTCCACGCGCTCCGGGAAACGTGCCGCCGCCTCGCCCGCCAGCGCCTCGGCCTCCTCGAGCCGGCCCGCCTCCCTCAGCGCCACCACGCCCTGGCTGAAGCCCGCCACACGCTCCGGGAACCCCTCGCGCACTCTCGCCCACCGCGCGCAGGCCGCTTCCCAGTCGCGACGGCGCATCGCCAATTCGGCAAGACGCAAGTGGCCCTCCACACGCCCGGGGAAGCGCGCCACCACCTCGCTCGCCAGACCTTCTGCCGCCTTGAACCGCTTGGCCTCCATCAGAGCTGTCATGCTCCGCGTCAGCTTGTCCACCACCTTGTTCAACAGGGTCTCGACTTCTCGTATCGCCTTTCTCCAGGAGACATCCAGCTCCTTCAGGAAAGCCTCGAGCTCTCTCTCGTGCACCGCCATCTCGTTCCAGGAAGTCCCGAGCTCGTTCGACACGGCCGCGCAGTAGGCCGCGAATGCCCGTTCCTCGGCCGGGAGCCCCTCGATGCAAGGCGCGAGCAGCCGGGCTCTTGCGGCCTCGGTCGGGCGGTCGCGGTCCATCGGACCCGGCTTGCGGAGTCTGTAGTAGTAGACGGGATCCGGCATCGGCTCGACCCGACGACCGGTCCGGATCAGACGGTTGAACAAACACATGTCCTGAAGCCAGATACCGCGCTCCTCGGGGAATCCGCCTGTGGCCTCGTAGGCATCCCGATGCACGAGCGCGCAGGTGTCGCCGGCTACGTTGCGAATGCGGTTCCAGAAGCGAGCGGCCCCGAGGAAGCGGATTGGAGCACGGTGGGACCCGGTCTCGGTTCGGGGATCTCCGTCGCCGAAGAAGGGTACGCTGGCCGCGGGCACGGCGGCTGCGCCGGAGAAGCGCGCGGCGCGCACCAGACGCGAGACCGCGTCCGGGAACAGGAGGTTGTCGTCGTCGAGGAAGAGGAGCCATTCGCCCCGCGCCGCCGCCGCCGCGGTGTTGCGTGCCGCGCCCGCGTGGCGGTTCTCCTCGCGGAGCACCCGCCAGCCGCGCTCGGCGAACTCGCCCTCGAGCGCAGTGAGCACAGCGAGCGCCTCGGCACTCTCGCTCCCGTCGTCGACCAACACCGCCTCGAGGGCCGGATAGTCCTGCTCGAACACGCTGTCGACCGCCATGCGTACCAACGCCGGGCGCTCGTGATGGACGATGCACACCGTGACCAGCGGCGTCCCGGCGTCCGCTGCGCGAGATCTTTGCGCGAAGCGCTCGGCCGCCGCCTCGAAGGGCGCGCGACCGGCGTGCCAGCGCGACCAGACCTCGAGCACCCGCTCGGAGTCCCAGCGCGCTCGCACCGCGCGAAGCGGCGCGCCGGCGAGCTCCGCGATACGCTCGCCCAGGGCAATGTGGTCGGGCGCGACCAGCGCGAGCGCCTGGTCCTCGCAGGCGACGAGCTCGGGCGTTCCCCCGCTCGCCGTCGCGAGGAAGGGAATGCCGGCCTCGAGGCACTCGATGACCGCGAGCGATGCACTCTCCCGCAGGGCGGGCAGCACCGCCAGACGCCCCGGCTGCGACAGGTAGGAGAGCGCTTCCTCGGTGTCGCAATCGCTGATCGTGCGTACCTCCATCGGCCAGCTCCGCGAAGCGCTCTCGATGCGCCCGAGACCCTCGAAGTCCCGTGTCGTGCGGCCAAGGAAGGTGATACGCGCCGGCGCCCGGCCCTGGCGCGCGAGACGGTCGATGGCATCGATGAACAGCTCGAGCCCCCGGCGCGGCTCGAGCCGAGCGAAGAACACCACTTCCTCCAGCGCCGCATCGCAACGCGCCAAGGGCACGGTCCCGGTCGCGGGCCGGACCCCCGGCGCAGGGAAGGGATCGGGCCACACGAAGGCGCGTGCCGGCAGGGCGTAACCCGCGTCGCGCATCCATTGCAGGAGATGGGCGCTGCCGCAGGTCAACGTGTCGGCGAGCTCCACGCTGCGCCGCTCCATGAACACCCAGCCCAGTTGCCGCTCCTGTGAAATCAGGCGGCGACCGCCCTCCGCCGCCCACAGGGTCGGGCAGTGGCCATGGACGACGAAGTGCGTCGCGTCGAAGGCGAGGCCCAGGGACTTGGCGAGCAGCGGGCCGTAGCCCAGCCCGCACCAGTCGGAGACGTGAACCATGTCGAAGGGCTGCCCGCGGGCGCGCAGCCACTCGTAGAGTGCCCAGGTCGGGGCGGCCGGGTCTGCAGCGCGGGAAACGAGGCACTCGAAGGAGACGCCGAGCCCGGCGTACAGAGCACGTGACTCCTCCATGGGACCCGCACCGGCGGCCTTGCCGGAGACATGGGCGACGACGACCTCATGGCCCCACGCTGCGAGGCGACGGGCCAGGTGACGGCAGCTACGGCCCACCTCCGCGCTGCCCGCGACGCCCGCGATCTCCACGGTGGCGATACAGACTCTCTTCGTCGTCCCGGGTTGCTCGCGGTGAACCTGGACGAGGTCCGCGTCGAGTCCGGGGAAGACGGCCGATGTGCGCTCAGGACCGGAGCGGTTCATGCAGTTTTGCCTTCATGAGCGCCGGGGTGTACGTGCGGGGGGCAGGAGGCGCTCGGGCACGAGGTACGGGGCCGGCGCTGGACCGTCCTCAGTCCGGTGAGTACCCGAACAGATCCAGGTCGCCCGCGTACCGTGTCTTCAACAACGCCCGGTTGCGCTCGCTCAGGCCGACCTCCGTCGTCTCCCTGGCGCTTTGCAGCGCTTCCGGGGTCGGCTGCCACCCCGCCATCGTGTTCAGCAGCGGCAGCGGCAGCGCCGGCATCCCGAGATGCGTGGCGACCCGGCGGAGATCCGCGTCGAGGTTCTCGAGGCGGCCGATGAAGTCGGGCGGGCGCCCGTCCGGGAGGCGTATCTGCACGTGTTGGGAGAGAAAGTGCCGCTCCGCGAACGCATCCGATCCGTACGGCGTGTTCAGCCACCGGCAGACATCATCGAAGCTGGTCGTCTCCTCCAGCCCGTAGAAGAGCTCGAAGAGCCCCCTGCCTTTCTGCGCCTTGCCAGCAGGGCTCGCCGCCTCGCGAAGAGGAAAGTTCAACAACACCGATCGGCCTGCGACCGGGTCGAAGACGCACCGCTCTTCTTTCCCCTGGTAGCGGTGGTACGTGTCCGCATAGATCTTGGGGGAAAAGAAGACCTCCCGGTAGAACGACAAGGTCCGGTGGAAAGGATGCCTCACGAACGCGAAGCTGTAGTAGTCCCGCGTTTCGGGGCGGGTCGCGTAAAGATCGCGAAGGCCCATCTGGAGGATGACCTCGGCGTCGGGGATCGCGCTGCGCAGCGCCGCCATGATGCTCCGCGACGCGACCTTGGGCGTGCATATCCACAGACACCGATGTTTGCGGGACAAAATTTTCTCCGCACCGAGATCGGGCGCCCGAGCCGCCGTGCGCGCCATGCGTCGCGCGTCGTCGAAGGCCCCGCGCGACAACGCGTCGGCGATGTCCCTGGCTACAGGCAGGCTCACCGCCCCCGCGAAGGGCATTTCCGACCAGGACTCCGGTGTCATCCGCCCGCTCGGCATCGAGTGTTCTTCGCCGGCAGGTCGGGACGATGGACCACGTTGTCCTCGAGCAGCACACACTCGTTCGGTGACGCGAGCGGAGAGAGGAAGGATTGTAAAACAAGGCGACCTGGGCGGCCCCGGGGCTGATTGGTTCTCGGCCCTCCCGGTTCGCCGCCGGACAGCGTAGCTCCTTGATCCAGAAGCTCTTTCTTCGGTTGACGACGACTTCGCTCGAAACGCTCGG
>CAYFYD010000338.1:0-4999 GCA_964347195.1 uncultured Ectothiorhodospiraceae bacterium | reverse complement strand
GTGAAAGGTCCCCTGAACTGAACCCCGATGGAGCAGCTTCCCGTCTTCCTGAACCTCCGCGGCTGGCCCTGCCTGGTGGTCGGCGCGGGAAGAGTCGGGACGGGCAAGGCCGAGGTGCTCGCCGCGGCCGGGGCCCGGGTGCGCGTGGTCGCGCCCGAGACGGGGGAGCGCGCGGCGGCGCTCGCGCGCGCCGGGCTTCTTTCGCTCCGCGCCGGGCGCTTCGAGGCGTCGGACCTCGACGGCTGCCGCCTCGTCGTCGCGGCCACCGACGACCGCGCGCTCAACCGCCGGATCGTCGCGCTCGCCGAAGCCCGGGGTGTCCTCGCCAACAGCGCTTCCGAGGCCCGGATCGGGCACTTCTCGATGCCCGCGATCGTGGACCGTTCCCCGGTGCTCGCCGCGGTGTCGACCGGGGGGGCCTCGCCCTCGCTCGCCCGTTACCTCCGCGCTCGCCTCGAGACCCTCATCCCCCGATCCTTCGGCCGCCTCGCGGAGCTCGCGCGCGCGTCCCGGGACGAGGTCAACGCGCGTCTGCCCCGGGTCTCGGACCGGCGCGCGTTCTGGGACCGGGTCTTCGAAGGCCCGATCGCGGAGATGGCCTTCGCGGGTCGCTTCGAGGAGGCCCGCGCCGCGCTCCGGGCGCTGCTGCGTGATGGCGGCGATACCGGCCCCGGCCCCACCTTCGGGGAGGTCTACCTCGTCGGCGCCGGCCCCGGCGATCCGGACCTGCTCACCTTTCGCGCGATGCGCCTCATGCAGCAGGCGGACGTCGTCGTCCACGACCGCCTCGTCTCGCCCGCGGTGCTCGCGCTCGTGCGCCGGGACGCGGAGAAGATCTACGCGGGCAAGCGGCGCGCCGAGCACGCGCTGCGGCAGCCGGGCATCAACCGGCTCCTGGTGCGGCTCGCCCGCGAGGGCCGGCGGGTGCTGCGCCTCAAGGGCGGCGACCCCTTCACCTTCGGGCGCGGCGGGGAGGAGATCGCCACCCTCGCCGAGGAAGGCATCCCCTTCCAGGTCGTCCCCGGGGTGACCGCGGCATCGGGCTGCGCCGCCTACGCGGGCATTCCGCTCACCCACCGCGACTATGCGCACGCCTGTACCTTCGTCACCGGCCGGCGCGAGGAGGGCCGGGTCGTGCTCGACTGGACGGCGGTGGCGCGCCCGGACCAGACCCTCGTCGTCTACATGGGGCTCGAGGGCCTGCGCGAGATCTGCGACGGGCTCGTCCGGCACGGTGTGGACGCCGCGACCCCCGCGGCGCTCGTCGAGCAGGGCACGACCGAGGATCAGAGGGTGATCGAAGGCACGCTCGACACCCTGCCGGGGCGGGTGGAGGGGGCCTGCGCCCGCGCGCCGGCCCTGCTCATCGTGGGCGAGGTGGTGCGCCTGCGCGAGCGCCTCGACTGGTTCCGGGCCGGCGCGGGGGGTGGCCCGGCGCCGCGCGCACACGCGACCCTCGCCCACTGCGCACCGGAGCCCGGACGCGAGCCCTGATCGCGGCCGGCGGCTCGGGGACCGGGTGTCCCCGGTGCACGGGCGCGTGGCGTCCATCGGCCCGGCAGGTCGGACCCGGGCCACCCGGATACCTCGTCTCGGCCTCGAGCCCCTGGGTGGCGGTGATCGGTCGGCCCCGGGCCGCCCGGGTACCTCCGTGGCGGCGGCGGTATCGGAGACCCGGTGCGCGTCGGCCCCGGGCCGCCCGGATACCTCGTCTCGGCCTCGAGCCCTTGGGTGGCGGTGATCGGTAGGACCCGGGCCGTCCGGATACCTCCCTTGCATGGAGTCCGCCATGACGCATGAGTTTGTCGTGGATTCCCGCTTCCGCGGGAATGACGTTCTCGCCGCAAAGCCGACATTCCGCCGGAAACCGACATTCCGCCCCAAACCATCGCTCCCGTGTCCATGTGCTGGCGCCCGTCGGCGAGATAGAGGCCCGGAAGCGTCATTCCGCCCCAAACCACCGCTCCCGCCCCACACCGTCGTTCCGTCCGGCCCGGGCGCGGGGCGACGGTCGGCGGGGCGCGGGGCGACGGTCGGCGGGGCGCGGGAATGACGTTCCCGCCCGAAGATGTTCTCGCCGCAAAGCCGTCGTTCTCCTCCGAAACCGTCGTTTCACCCCACACCGTCGTTCCGCCCCACACCGTCATTCCGCCCCACACCGTCATTCCCGCGGAAGCGGGAATCCATCGGCTTTCCGGGACGCAGAGCTCGCCAACCGACCACGGATGCGCTACGGTGGGGATCCGCTGCACGCCAAGCGCGTCTCCACCCAGGCGAGCGCCGCGGCGACCGAGTCCACTCGCTCTCCCGGGGGTGGAGGCGGGCGGGCGATCATCACCACCGGGAGCCCGAGCGCACGGGCCGCGGCGAGCTTCGCGTGCGCGGCGGGCCCGCCGCTGTTCTTCGACACGAGGACGTCGATCGCGTGCGATTCGAGGAGGCGGCGCTCCTCGTCGAAGCCGAAGGGGCCGCGCGCGAGCACGAGCTCGACACGGGCCGGATCGAGCACGATGTCCGGCGCTTCCACGGCGCGGACCACGAAGCGGAGCTTGCGCATGCGCAGGAAGGGCCGGAGCCCCCGACTCCCGATCGTGAGCAGCACGCGCTCGCCGAGCGCGGGCAGCGCCCGCGCCGCCGACTCGGCACCGGCGACCTTCACCCAACGCTCGCCGGGCTCCGGCGTCCAGGGCGCGCGGTGGAGCGCGAGACGCGGCACTGCCGCCGCGTCGCAGGCGGTGGCGGCGTGCGCGGAGATCCTCTCGGCGTAAGGGTGGGTCGCGTCCACCACGAGACGGATCCCCTCCGCCCGAAGGTAGGCTTCGAGTCCCGCGGCGCCTCCGAAGCCGCCGCGTCGCAGCGCCCCCGGGACCGGCACGGGCCGGCGCGTCCGTCCCGCGAGAGACGAGATCGCCTCGATCCTCGGGTCGTCGTCGAGGGCGCGGGCGAGCTTGGCCGCCTCGCGCGTGCCTCCGAGTATCAGCACGCGTTCAGGCATCGGTCCGTTCCGCGATCCCGCTCGCACCCCGCGCCAGGGCAGATCACTTCGCGGGCGTCCTCGACCGCCGCCGGACAGCGTAGCTCCTCGATGCAGAAGCTCTTTCTTCGCTTGGCGACGACTTCGCCCGAAACGCTCGGCGATCGACATGACCCCTCGAGTTCATTGGACACGGTCAAGAGAACCAATCAGCCCTGCACCCTGCGCCCGACGCTCCGGGTCCGGCCGAGCCATCGGCGAGCGGTGCCGCGGGCGCGCTGTCCCGCCGAACGCACACGCCCGGCGGAGCGGGGCACGGAAGGAGCGGAGCGAGGACGCCCGGCGCTCCCTCGCGCGAAGCGGGGGCCGCCGCCAAGGTGGAGACACGAGGGCCCGGCGCCCCGCCGCGGCTTCGGGGCACGCGTCGAAGCGCGCGCTCTCAGGCACCGCTGCGGGCCAGGATCCCGCCGTCCCGGGCGACGACGACCACATCGATCTCGGTCGCCCCGCGCGCCACGCCGAGCGCGGTCTCGCGCGCAGCCTGCGCCACCGCCCGGGCGAGCGGCGCTCCCGCCTCCCCCGCGAGGTGCAGCACCTCGCCTGCGCTGTCCGCGGCCGCGATCCGCCGGCAGAGTGCGGCGCCCGCGCCGAGATCGGCAGCGCGTTCCGCGAGCCGCGCGCAGTCCCCCCGGCTGCGGGAGGAGTGGAGGTCGAGGTGGCCGTCGGCGAGCTTGGAGATCTTGCCGAAGCCCCCGCCGATGGTGACCCGCGGCACCGGGTGCCGGCGCAGGTACTTGAGGAAGCCGCCCGCGAAGTCTCCCATGTCGATCATCGCCTCGAGGGGAAGCGCATGGAGCCGGCGCACCGCATCCTCCGAGGTGCTCCCGGTGCAGCCGGCGACGTGCGGGAGGCCGACCGCGCGCGCGACATCCACCCCTCGATGGATCGAGTGGATCCACGCCGAGCAGGAGTAGGGGATGACGATCCCGGTGGTGCCGAGGATCGAGAGCCCCCCCACGATGCCGAGGCGCGGGTTCCAGGTCCGCTCGGCGAGGCGCTCGCCGTCGCGCACCGCGATCTCGATCCGCAGGTCACCGGGCGCCCCGTATGCTCCGGCGAGCTCCGCCACCGTCTCGCGCATCATCCGCCGCGGCACCGGATTGATCGCGGGCTCGCCGACCGCGACCGGGAGGCCGGGCCGGGTCACCGTGCCCACCCCCGGTCCCGCGCGGAACTCGACCCCCGTGCCGGGGAGACCTTCGCGCACCGTGGACACGACGAGCGCGAGGTGGGTGACATCGGGGTCGTCGCCCGCGTCCTTGACGACGCCCGCGCGGGCGAAGTCGGGGCCCTGCTCCTCGGTCCCGAGCGCGAAGGCGGGTCGCTGCCCCTTGGGAAGCGTGATCGTCACCGGGTCCGGGAACTCCCCGGTGAGGAGCGCGGTGTACGCGGCCCGGGTCGCGGCGGTGGCGCAGGCGCCGGTGGTCCAGCCGCGGCGCAGACGCTCTTTCCTCGGCGGCGACATCCCGCGATTGTAGAGACTCGGGAAGCCGTCGGGTCCGTGCCCTCGCGCTCGGTCCCGGCGACCGGCGGGGTTTCGCGCCTCCCGGGCTCCCGGAAATGCCGGCCCCGGAGCCGCGCGGGCAGGCACCCGGGTGCAGTCAGCGCACGTGGATTCCCGCCCCCGATCGGGGGCGAGGGCAAGCTCGCGCGGGAATGACGGGGAGTAGTATCCGAGGCGGGGAATGGCCCCCGATTCGAGTATCGTCATTCCTGCGAGGCTCGTCCCCGACCGTGGGCGGGGAGCCAGGACCATTCAGAAGTCGAGTTTGGGGTTTCGAAATACCGGAATCAGGCTATGGATTCCCGCTGACCAAGGGAATGACGGTCATGGGTGCCCGCAAGATTGAAAAGATGGCACAGAGGAATCCAGATGGATTCCCGCTTCCGCGGGAATGACGGTTATGGGAGGTTGGCGGCTACCGTGGGCGTGACGTGTCTTGCGCAGATGACGTCATTCCCTTG
>CAYFYD010000337.1:0-5015 GCA_964347195.1 uncultured Ectothiorhodospiraceae bacterium | reverse complement strand
TTTTGAAGAGCCCTGTGAGTATGGGGGTGCGTCGCGCTCCGTGCCGGCAGCCGCCCCGGTGGAGAAGGAGTCCGGTGCGCGCAGGGCTCCGTGGGGCGGGAACGGTGCGCACGGGTTCGGCCTGCGCTTCCCCGCGACGAGACGGGGTTCAGGCCCCGAGAGGCCGGGCCCGCTCCCCCCCTCCGGGCACGATGTCCCGGAGCCGGGCGTCCCCCTCGGCGTCGAACCAGTCCTCCACCAGCCGGTATGCGATCGACACGCGGCGCGGCAGCTCGATGCGCCCCGCCCGAAGCTCGCGGACGAGCTCCGAGCGGGTGAACCAGCGCGCGTCCTCGAGCTCCTGCCGATCTATATCGAGTGAGGATCCGTGCGCCCGGGCGCGAAACCCCAGCATCAGGGAGGCGGGGAAGGGCCAAGGCTGCGAGGAGTGGTAGTGGATGTCGCTCACGCTCACCCCCGCCTCCTCCCATATCTCCCGCACTACCGCGTCCTCCAGGCTCTCGCCCGGCTCGACGAAGCCCGCCAGGGCCGAGTACATGCGCGGCGGCCAACCGGGCGAACGGCCGAGCAGACAGGAGGGCGTCGCGCCGCCCGCAAACTCCACGAGGACGATCACCGCGGGGTCGGTACGGGGAAAGGTGCACGCCCCGCACTCGGGGTTCGCGCACTCGAGCATGTGTCCGGCATGGCGGACGAGGTTCGGGCTGCCGCAGTCGCCGCAGTGGCGGTGACGGCGGTGCCAATGGACGAGGGCGCGGGCATAGGCGAGCAGGGCGCCGTCCTGGGGGTCGAGCCTGACGCCTGCGTCGGGGAGCTCGCAGAGCTCCGCACCGGCGGGCAGGCGTTCGAGCAGGGCCGCTTTCTCGAGGTCCACACCCACCGCGAAACAGGCGCTCGTCCCGAGCAGGCCCAGCAGCACCATCGGCCCCGGCGACAGGCCGGCAACCTGCTCCGGGCTGAGCAGCAGGGGGGCCGGCGGCTCGGAGCCACACACCACGTTGTGCGCCCGCCAGATCGGCACCAGGCGAGTATCGGGGTCGGAGCGCCTCCGCTCGAGCCAGTCCGTCTCGAAACGGCGCGGATGCGCCCGGTCGAGGCGAAGGCCGGCGAAGTAGTTCCGGGACGAGCGGGCGAGGTGGTCCATGACGTTCGCGGCGGTGAAGCGTGATGCTACTCCACGGGTGCCGCCCGCGGCGGCGTCGGGGCCTTTCCCCGCTGCGGTTGCTGAGGGAAACGAGGGGCGGGGAGGGCGCTGGCCGCGCGCGATCGGGCCGGTCGGGCGCATCAAGGGGGCCCGCAGGACACCCCGAGGGCACCAACGAGGGCGCTCCTGCCTACCCGGTACGCATGACCGGCCAGTGGAGGATAGTCCTGGCGGCGGCGTTCCCCCGATTGCGGCCTCGATACAATATATTGTGGCGACGGCCGGTCTCGACTACTACCGGTAGGGTCGGGGCTTTTGCATCGCGTCCCGATGAGGGTATATGATTTCGCCCCCCGGTGGGGTTGTCTCCGTTGACGGAGCAGCGGTTCCTCCATCCTCTCCGGGAGGGCATGCGCTCCGGAAACCCCACTCGGGTCTGTTCGTGTTGCCGTTCGTTCCAGGGGAGAGAACGAGACGATGAAGCTCGTCCGATGAAACTCGTCCACCGCCGGCCGGCGGACTTCGTGGCCGCGGATGCGCCGGAGATCGGGTATCAGCCCGCCTCCCTGGACATCTGGGATCGGAAGTACCGTCTCAAGGCCAAGGACGGGCGGGGCGTCGACGAGGACGTCGACCAGACGTACCAGAGGGTCGCGCGCGCGCTCGCCGGCGTCGAGACCACGGCCGAGAAGCGCGAGTACTGGTACGAAGAGTTCCTGCACGCACTGCGCCACGGCGCGATTCCCGCCGGCCGCATCGTCTCGAATGCCGGCGCCAGGGCGCACAAGCCGGCCACCTCGACCATCAACTGCACGGTGTCCGCCACCGTCCACGATTCGATGGACGACATCCTGCGGAAAGTCCACGAGGCGGGATTGACGCTCAAGGCGGGCTGCGGCATCGGCTACGAGTTCTCCACCCTGCGCCCCCGGGGCGCCTACGTGAGCGGCGCCGGCGCCTACACCTCCGGGCCGCTCTCGTTCATGGACATCTACGACCGCATGTGCTTCACCGTCTCCTCCGCGGGCGGGCGGCGCGGGGCGCAGATGGCGACCTTCGACATCGGCCACCCGGACGTCATGGACTTCATCCGGGCCAAGCAGGAAGACGGCCGCCTGCGCCAGTTCAATCTCTCGTTGCTGATAAACCGCCACTTCATGGAAGTGCTCGGCAACGATGAGGAATGGCCGCTCGCGTTTCCGCTCACTCCCGTCGAGCGGGAGGAGAGCAGTATCGATCTCGACGACCCCGACCAGGTGGTGTGGCGAGAGTGGCCGGTGAGCGAAGGGTACATCAGCGACGACGAAGGGCGGGTCGCGTGCCGGATCTACCGCAAGGTCCCGGCGCGTCGGATCTGGGACGCCATCATGACGTCGACCTACCACTTCGCCGAACCCGGATTCATCCTCGTCGACCAGATCAACGAAATGAACAACAACTGGTTCTGCGAGAACATCCGCGCCACCAATCCCTGCGGGGAGCAGCCGCTGCCGGCCTACGGCGCGTGCCTGCTCGGCTCGGTGAACCTGACCCGCTTCGTTCTGGAGCCCTTCACCGAGCGGGCTCGCTTCGACTGGGAAGGCTACCGCGAGACGATCGCGACCTTTACCCGGATGCTCGACAACGTGGTCGAGCTGCACGGGCTGCCCCTCGAGCCGCAACGCGTCGAGATCCAGCGCAAGCGCCGGCACGGAATGGGCTTCCTCGGTCTCGGTTCCGCTCTCGCCCTGCTCGGCATCGAGTACGGCAGCGAGGAGTCCCTGGACTTCACCGAGCGGGTGAGCCGGGAGATGGCGCTCGTGGGATGGCGCACCGGCATCGCGCTCTGCGAGGAGAAGGGTCCCGCTCCGGTGATGGAGGAGCACTTCGAAATCACTCCCCGCATGCTCGCCCTGCGCCCCGAGATGGCCGCGGACGGCTACCGGGCCGGGGACTGCGAGACGGGTCGGGTCCTGCTCGCGAGGTACAGCCGCTACATGCAGCGACTGGCCGAGATCGCACCCGATATCGTCGAGGACATCGCCGAGAACGGCGCCCGTTTCACCCACCACTCCTCGATCGCTCCCACCGGCACCATCTCGCTGTCGCTCGCCAACAATGCGAGTAACGGCATCGAGCCGAGCTTCGCCCACCACTACTCGCGCAATGTCATCCGCGAAGGCAGGAAGACGAAGGAGAAGATCGACGTCTTTTCCTACGAGCTGCTCGCCTATCGGGAGCTGATCGACCCCGAGGCGATGCCTGGCTCCGACCTTCCGGACTGCTTCGTGAGCGTCGACGACATCACTCCCCAACAGCACGTGGATGTGCAGGCGGCGGCGCAGCGCTGGATCGATTCTTCCATCTCCAAGACGATCAACGTACCCACCGAGCTCCCCTACGAGCACTTCAAGGACATCTACCTCCTCGCCTACGGGAAGGGGCTCAAGGGATGCACCACCTTCCGCTACAACCCGGAAAGGTTCCAGGGCGTGCTCGTGAAGGAGAAGGACCTCGAGAACACCCGCTATTCCTTTACCCTGGAAGATGGAACGGTCGTCGAAGCCGCGGGCAACGAGGAAATCGAGTACGACGGTGAAACGCATACCGCGGCAAACCTCTTCGACGCGCTCAAGGAAGGCTATTACGGCAAGTTCTGAAGTACGCGGAGGTCCTGCGGGCGCCGGAACGGAAAGTACAGTCATGGCCAAGAAGATCGACCAGAAGATAGTGGGCTACCGGGTGCTCTCCGAGCGCACGGGCCGAGCGGAAAGTGACGCGGACGATGGCGGCCGGCACCGGCCGGCGGAGGCGCCGGCTCCGGCAAAGAGGGAGACCGCGCAGGTCATCCAGATGCACGAGCAGGTCGAGCGCCCGGAAATGCTTCTGGGCTCGACCTACAAGATCAAGACCCCGCTCTCCGAGCACGCCCTGTACGTCACCATCAACGACATCGTGCTCAACGAGGGAACGGAGCACGAGCTGAGACGTCCCTTCGAAGTGTTCATCAACTCGAAGAACATGGAGCACTTCCAGTGGATCGTCGCCTTGACGCTCATCATCTCCGCCGTGTTCCGCAAGGGCGGCGACGTCACCTTCCTGGTGGACGAACTGCGCTCGGTGTTCGATCCCCGTGGCGGGTACTTCAAGAGAGGCGGAAAGTACATGCCCTCGCTGGTCGCCGAGATCGGAGACGCGATCGAGTCGCACCTGCGGCGCATCGGCCTGCTCGCGCGGGAGGGTCTCGACGAGCGGCAGCGGAGCCTGATCGCGAAGAAGCGCCGGGAGTACGAAGCAGACGCGGCGTCACGCGGGGTCGACGTATCGAAGATGGAGGGGTTCCCGCCGGGGGCCCAGTTGTGCCCGCGCTGCGACACCAAGGCGGTGGTGCCCATCGACGGGTGCATGATGTGCCTGAACTGCGGGGATTCGAAATGCGGCTGAGCGTCTCGTCCCCGCGCTCCGGAGACCTGCCCGCCCGCGCGAGGCGATGCGGCGGCGGCAGGCGCGCGATGAACGGACCGGCACGCAGTGCAATCCGGTTCTTGTGGAGGCCGTGACGGGCGCCGAGAGGGAGCTCGGCACTGACCCGCCGGCTCGCGAGCGGGCTCGCCCCCTCGTGACCGGCGGGTCCTTTTTTCGGGGCCGGTAGCCACCGCTTGGCGGCTATCGCATCGGCCTTGGTGTCGGTACCCGCGCATAGCCGTGTCGAAACCGTGAGCGGCCGCGACGTGCTGCTGGTTCGCCGCTTCGACCGCGACCGCCGAACGGGGCCGGCTATCGCCGGCACCGGATGGTGAGCGCCCTGACGCTGCTGCAAGCCGGCGACGGCCCCGGGCACCAGGGCGACTGGTCCTATCTTTCGAGTACGGCCGGGGCACCGGTGGTTGGC
>CAYFYD010000336.1:0-5024 GCA_964347195.1 uncultured Ectothiorhodospiraceae bacterium | reverse complement strand
ACTTTTCCCTCCCAAGAGCGTCAAATCAGCCCTCAAACTGTCGAAGATGAGTCAGGCAGGATGCCGCCGATGACGAATCCCGCCGGAGGTCTCGCGGCCCGCCGGGCGCTCAGCCCGGGGCGAGGAGGTGGCAGGCGGCCCAGTGGCCTCCGGCGAGTCGATGCCGGACGGGGGGCCGGGTCCGGCACACCGGCATCGCGCGCGGGCAGCGGGGGTGGAAGCGGCAGCCCGGGGGCGGGTCCGCGGGGCTCGGGACGCTGCCGCGCAGGCTCACGCGCCGGCGTCGCCGCTCCGGGTCCGGCACCGGCGTTGCGGCGAGCAGCGCCCGGGTGTACGGGTGCGCCGGCGCCCCGAACACGCGCTCCCGCGGTCCCTGCTCCACGATCTCTCCGAGGTAGAGGACCGCGATGCGGTCGCTCACCTGCCGGATCACGCCGAGGCTGTGGGAGATGATCATGTACGTGAGGTCGTGCTCGCGCTCGAGCTCGAGGAGCAGGTTGAGGATCTGGGCCTGTACCGAGACGTCGAGCGCCGAGGTGGGCTCGTCGAGGAGCAGCAGCTTCGGCTTGAGCGCGATGGCCCGCGCGAGGGCGACGCGCTGAGCCTGGCCGCCGCTCAGCTCGTGGGGATGGCGCTCCAGGTGGTCGCGGCCGAGCCCGGTCTCCCGCAACAGCGCCTCGACCCGCGCGTCGAGCTCCCCGCGCGGGAGGTCGAGGTGGGTGACCAGGGGCTCCGCGACGATCGAGCGTACCCGCATGCGCGGGTTGAGCGAGGAGAAGGGGTTCTGGAACACGAGCTGCACGTGCCGGCGGTAGGTGCGCATCGCCGCCGCGTCCATCGACAGGACATCGCGTCCCTCGAAGCGCACCTCGCCCCCGGCCGGGCGAATGAATCGCGCGAGACTGTGAGCCAGCGTCGTCTTGCCGCAGCCGGACTCGCCCACCACGCCCAGCGTCTCCCCCTTGCGGATGCGGAGCCCGAACCCGTCGAGGACGCGGATCTTCCGCCGGGGCCGCCCGAGAAAGCCTCGCGAGGTGACGTAGTCGACGCTCAGGTCCCGCACCTCGATGAGGGCCTCGTGCCCGGCGTCGTTCATCGCGCCCCGTCCCCGGCGTCGTGGTGCAGGTGGCAGGCGCTGCGGTGGTGCGGGCCGATCCGGACCAGGGCTGGATCGGTGTCCCTGCACACCGTCATCGCGTGCCCGCAGCGCGGGGCGAAGGCGCAACCCCGACCCGCTCCGAGCACCGTGCCCACCGAGCCGGGAATGACGTGCAGCGTCTCGCCGTGGGCCTGCCGTTCCGGAAGGGAGGCGAGCAGCCCCCGCGTGTAGGGGTGCCGGCCGCGCCGGAAGATGTCGGAGGCGCTGCCTTCCTCGACGATGCGGCCGAGGTAGAAGACGGCGACGCGCTCGCAGGTCTCGGCCACGAGCCCCAGGTCGTGGCTGATGAGCACGATGGTGAGCGCGCGTTCCTCGCGCAGTGCGAGCAGGAGATCGAGGATCTGGGACTGGATGGTCACGTCGAGGGCGGCGGTCGGCTCGTCGGCGATGACGAGGTCGGGCTCCGCGCAGAGCGCCGTCGCGAGCATCACCCGCTGCTGCATCCCCCCCGACAACTGGTGCGGGTAGCGCCGGAGGATGTCGGCGGGGTGCGGGAGCCCCAGGTCGTGCAGCAGGCGGCGCGCCCGCTCGCGGGCCTCCGCGCCCGTGGCGATGCGGTGGCGTCGCATGATGCGCTCGAGCTGGCGGCCGACGGGAAAGAGAGGGTTCAGGGCCTCCGACGGGTCCTGGAACACCATGCCGATGCGCCGGCCGCGCAGCCCGCGCATCTCGCTCTCGCTCTTCGGGGCGAGGTCCTCCCCATGGTAGAGGATGCGGCCGCCGGCGATGCGCCCGGGCGCCGGCACGAGCTTCATGAGCGCCCGCCCGGTCGCGGTCTTGCCGCAGCCGGACTCTCCGACGATGCCGAACATCTCTCCCCGCCCCACCTCGAAGCTCACCCCGCGCACCGCATGCAGCTCGCCCCGGGGGGTGGGAAAGCGCACCTCGAGGTTCTCGACCGCGAGGTGCGCGCCGTCGCTCACCCCCGTCCCCTGCGCGTCTGGGGGTTGGTGGCGACGTGGATGCCGTCCCCGATCAGGTTGAAGGCCATGATGGTGAGGAAGAGCGCGAGGCCGGGGAAGGCGGGCACCCACCAGCGTCCGCTCTGCACGTACACCCGTCCCTCGCTGATCATCGCGCCCCAGTCCGGGGTGGGGGGCGGCACGCCGAGCCCGATGAAGCTGAGCGCGGTCACGGTGAGGATCGCGGCGCCGAGGTCCAGGGTCGCCTGCACCAGGATCGGCGTCATCATGTTCGGCAGGACATGCCGCCGGATGATGGTGGCGCGGCCGACGCCGATGCCCTGCGCCGCCCGAACGAAGGCCCGCTCGCGCACCGAGACCGCCTGCCCGCGGGCGATGCGCGCGTACCAGGGCCACCAAGTGATGGAGATCGCGATGATCGAGTTCGTGAGGCTGGGCTCCAGCACCACCGCGACGGTCATCGCGAGGAGCAGGGGCGGGAAGGCGAGGAACACGTCCGTGACCCGCATGATCGCGTCGTCCACCCAGCCACCGATGTAGCCGGCGGTCGCTCCCAGGGCGGTACCGAAGACTACCGCCACGAGCTGAATGGCGAGGCCCGCGATCAGTGCGGTGCGCGCGCCGAAGAGCACCCGGGCGAGCACGTCGCGGCCCAGCGCGTCGGTTCCGAAGGGGTGCTCCACGCTCGGAGGCTTCAGCTTCTCGGCGATCGCGGGCTCGCCCCTCCCCTGGTCGGGGTAGGGAGTGAGCAGGGGGGCGAACAGCGCCAGGGCCGCGATGAGGACGAGCATGCCGAGGCTCAGCACCGCGAGCCGGTCGCGCCGGAAGTGCCAGGCCGCTCCGCCCGGTTCCAGCCGCAGGAGCCGCGGTCCGCCCAGCATGCGCTCGACGAGGGTGAGCGGCGCGCTCACGGTGCTCAAGGCTCGCTGCGTCCGCCCATGCGGATGCGCGGGTCGAGGCCGGCCTGCACGAGGTCCACCGCGAGGTTGACGGCAATGTAGATGAAGGTCACGACCAGGGTCACCGCGAAGAGCACCGCGATGTCGTCGTTGAGGATGGCGTCCATCATGTAGCTGCCGAGGCCGGGCCAGTTGAAGATGATCTCGACCAGGACCGCCCCGGTGATCGAGAAGGCGAACACCAGCCCGAGCACGGTCAGGGTCGGCACCACCGCGTTCTTGAGCGCGAGCTTGAAGCGGATCTCGGTCTCGGTGAGCCCGGCCGCCCGCGCCGCGCTGATGTAGGTCTCCGAGAGCACGTCCAGCATCGAGGCCCGGGTCATGCGGATGGTGAGGGAGAGGGGGTAGGTCGCGAGCACCGCCGCGGGCATGAGGGCGTGCCACGCCGCGTTCCGCCACGCCACCCAGTTTCCGGTGAGCGCGGCGTCGATCAGGTGGAACCCGGTGATGGTCTCGATCGGGCTCGTGAAGTAGATGCTCTGGCTGATGCGGCCCCCGAGCGGCAGCCACCCCAGCCACAGGAAGAACACGAGCTGCAGGAGCAGCGCGAGCCAGAAGGCCGGCATCGAGACCCCGGCGATCGAGACCACGCGCACGAGTGCGTCAGTGCCCCGGCCGAAGTGCGCGGCGCCGAGCACGCCGATCGGCACCCCGAGCAGCACCGCGATCATCATCGCGAGGACCACCAGCTCCATGGTGGCGGGCAGGCGGACCTTCAGGTCCTCCAGGATGGGACGCTTGGTGCGGAACGAGTAGCCGAGCTCGCCGCGCGTGGTGTCGCGTACGTAGCGGGCGAACTGGGCGACCAGCGGATCGTTCAGGCCGAGCTTCTCCCGCGCCTGCTCCAGGGCCTGCGGGCGCGCGCCCGCCCCCACGCAGTGGCGGGCCGGGTATCCCGGCCCGACCCGCCCGACGCAGATAGTCAGCACGAGCAACCCCCCCATGACGAACACGGCGAGCGCGAGACGGCGGACGAGATACTCGGTGGTACTCAAGGGGAGTTCGAGTGTGGGTGTCGGGGCTCGAGGGGAGTTCGAGTGTGGGTGTCGGGGCTCGAGGGGCGGATTGATCGGCCGGACGGGAAGCTGATATATCAGGAATGCCCGCCGGCCTGCGAGCCGCAACCGAAGAGGAGACCCGGGCAATGACTACCGCCTCTCCATCGCGCTTTCGCCGAGCCCTCGGCCCGATGTTCTCCATGCTGCTCAGCGTGCCGGGCCTCGCAGCGTTCGCCCCTCCCGCTGTCGCGATCTCCGACAACGTGGCGATCCACGCCGTCGCCGGGGACATGCCCTCGGCGGACCCGCCCTTCATGCTTTCCTGGGACACCAGCATCGGCTTCAACGTGTACGAGACGCTGACCCGATGGGAGCCCGAAGAGGGACTGGTCCCCGTGCTCGCGACCGCCTGGGAATCCAACCCGGAAGGCACCGAGTGGACTTTCTCCCTGCGCGAAGGGGTGACCTTCCATGACGGCTCGCCCTTCACCGCCGCCGACGTGAAGGCGTCCCTGGACCGCAACATCGAGATCGGCATGGTCGCCTACGATTTCATCGGCATCGAGTCGATCGAGGTGGTGGACGACCACACCGTGCGCTTCGTCGCGAGCGCGCCCCGGAACGTGCCGCTGATCGTGTCCGCGCAGTACGGCATGTTCATCTACCAGGCGGGGGCAGTGGACCAGGCGCCGGAATGGTGGGCGGCCGGAAACGATGCCGGCACCGGACCGTACACCCTGGAGACCTTCGAGCCGGGCAACCGCGTGGTGCTCGACCGCTATGCCGACTACTGGGGAGGCTGGCAGGAAGGCCAGTTCACCAAGGTCGTCTACGTCATCACCGAGGATCCGACGGTGCGCGACCAGATGATCCGCTCCGGTGACGCGGACATGACCTCCACCCTGCCTTTCGACTCGCTCGAGTCGCTGCAGGAGCAGGCGGGATTGAAGGCGTATCCCGTCCTCTTTCTGGCTCATCTCGTGGC
>CAYFYD010000335.1:0-5048 GCA_964347195.1 uncultured Ectothiorhodospiraceae bacterium | reverse complement strand
CGTCATCCCCGCAATGGCATCGTCATCCCCGCGAAAAACCTGCCCCCGTGAAAGCGGGCGCGGGAATCCATCGCTTCTCCGGGACGCATGGTGCGCTGGTCAATCACGGATGCCGGCTTCGGGGACGGTATCGGGCCGCCAGAAATGCACATGCCGGCGCCGCTTCGCAGGGGGACTCGGGCTCCCGGGGAGGCGGGAAGCGCGGAAGTGCTGCACTTCAATAGCAACCCATTGTTTTTATTATTCTTTATGGGATGCTGAGCAAAATCTGACTGATCCATGGGAACCTGAGCAGCGGCGCGGGTTTACGGTCGATTCCGGCAAGTCATCCACAGACTTGTCCACAGAAACTGTGGATAAGCGCCTGCTTCAGTAATCCCGGACAGTTATGGAAACTTCGTCAAACGCCACATGAGAAAGAGCTCCCAAGTGACATCCGATCGGGGCCTGGGCCTACCCTACTCGGGACTCTCTTCGCATGGCCGGCGGGTTCGATGCCCCATCCCGCCCCGGCCGGCCCGGTAGTACCCACCCGGCGGGCTGCGCTAATATCGCGCACCCCGATTCCGAGAGGCGCCCGACGCGACCCGCAGGCCCGACCATGAAATCCGATGTCCACCCCGCGTACCAGGAAATCGCGGTGACCTGTAGCTGCGGCAATCAGTTCAGGACCCGCTCCACCCTCTCCGGGGACCTGCACCTCGACGTGTGCTCGCTCTGCCACCCCTTCTACACCGGCCAGCAGAAGATGGTGGATACGGCAGGGCGCGTCGACAAGTTCCGGCGCAAGTACGGGTTGGCCTGAGCCAGGACTATCCCCCGCTGGCCGCTCATCCGCACCGGGTGGGCAGGAGCGCCCTCATGCGTGCCCTCGGGGTGTCCCGCGGGTCGCGTTGAGGCCGCCGATCGGCCCGATCGCGCGCGGCGAGCGCCCTCCCGGCCCCTCGTTTCCATCAGGAAGCGGAGCGTGGGATGACCCTGGGCCCGAGCGGCCTCGCCCCGTCCCGGCGGGGCCGCGCCGCCGCCGGGGGTCCGGGAGCGTTCAGTCCAGGCCGAGCTCCGGCCACATCCGGTCCACCCGCGCGCGCACCTCGGCGCTCATGCGCACCGGACGTCCCCACCGGCGGCTGCTCTCCGGCGGCCACTTGCTGGTGGCGTCGATACCGAGCTTGGAGCCGAGCCCCGGCAGCGGAGAGGCGAAGTCGAGGTAGTCGATGGGGGTGTTCTCCACCACCGTCAGGTCCCGGGCCGGGTCCACCCGGGTGGTGACCGCCCAGACCACGTCGCTCCAGTCCCGCACGTCGATGTCGTCGTCGGTCACGACCACGAACTTGGTGTACATGAACTGGCGGAGAAAGGACCAGATCCCGAACATGACCCGCTTCGCGTGCCCCGGGTACGCCTTGCGGATGCTGGCCACCGCGAGCCGGTAGGAGCAACCCTCCGGCGGCAGGTAGAAGTCCACGATCTCGGGGTACTGCTTGCGCAGGATGGGCACGAAGACCTCGTTGAGCGCGGCGCCGAGCACCGCCGGTTCATCGGGAGGGCGGCCGGTATAGGTGCTGTGGTAGATGGGCCGCTCGCGCCGGGTGATGCGGTCCACGCTCAGGACCGGAAAGGTCTCGACCTCGTTGTAGTAGCCGGTGTGGTCCCCGAAGGGGCCCTCGGGGGCCTCGTCGCCGGGCGCGATGTGGCCTTCCAGCACGATCTCCGCGTTGGCGACCACCTCGAGATCGTTGCTCCGGCACGGCACGAGCTCGGTGCGGGCGCCTCGCAGCAGCCCCGCGAACGCGTGCTCGGACAGGGTGTCGGGCACCGGCGTCACCGCCGAGAGCAGCGAGGCGGGGTCCGCTCCCAGCGCCACCGCTACCGGGAAGGGCCGTTCGGGGTGCTCGCGCCGCCAGTCGAGGTAGTCGAGCGCGCCGCCGCGATGCGGCAGCCACCGCATGATGAGGCGCCTTCGGCCGATGACCTGCTGGCGGTAGACCCCGATGTTGGTCCGGCGCCGGTGCGGCCCGCGGGTGAACACGAGGCCCCAGGTGATGAGCGGTCCCGCGTCCTCCGGCCAGCAGGTCTGGATGGGGAGACCGGCGAGGTCGACCTCCCCGGCAGGGACCTCCGCCTCCTGGCAGGAGGCGCTGCGCACGCGGCGCGGCGCCATGTCCAGGACCCTTCGCAGCATCGGCAGCGAATCCCACGCTTCCCGCATCCCCTGGGGAGGGTCCGGTGCGCGCAGGAAAGCGAGCAGGCGGCCGATCTCGGTCAGGTCCTCCGGCGATTCCCGGCCCATGCCGAGCGCCACGCGCCGGGCGGTGCCGAAGAGGTTCGCGAGCACCGGTACCCGGTGTCCCCGGGGGTTCTCGAAGAGCAGGGCGGGTCCCTGCCGCCGCAGGGTCCGGTCGCAGATCTCGGTCATCTCCAGCCGGGGGTCCACCACGGCCGGAACGCGTCTGAGCTCGCCCCTCGCCTCGAGCTGACCGATGAACTCGCGAAGGTCCCGATACTTCACCGGCGGAGGTGTCAGGAGCCGGTCCCGAAGTGCGCCACCACCGGCGTGTGGTCGGAGGGCCGGGTGAGACGGCGCGGCGCCACGTCCATGGCACAGGCGGTGCACCGCCTCGCCATCTCGCGGCTCGCGAGGATGAGATCGATGCGGAGCCCCAGGTTCCGGCGAAAGGCGGCGGCGCGGTAGTCCCACCAGGAGAAGCTGCTCTCTTCCTGCTCGAAGAGCCGGAAGGTGTCGCGCAGTCCGGTGTCGAGGAGGCGGCCGAGGGCTTCGCGTTCCGGCGTGCTGCAGAGGATCTTCTCGCGCCATGCTTCCGGGTCGTGCACGTCCCGGTCCTCGGGGGCGACGTTGAAGTCCCCGAGCACCACGAGGCGTTCGAAGCGTTCGAGCTCCGCGCGCACGAAATCGGTGACCGCTTCGAGCCACCGCAGCTTGTACACGTACTTCTCGCTGCCGACCTCCCGGCCGTTGACCACGTACAGGTTGAGCACGCGCACCCCGCCGATGGTCGCGGCGAGGATGCGCCGGTCCGGGTCTTCGAGTCCCTCGATGTCGGTCAGGACTTCCTCCGCCGGGGCGCGGGACAGGATGGCGACGCCGTTGTAGGTCTTCTGGCCCGCGTATACCATCGAGTAGCCGGCCTCGGCGATGGGCTCGACCGGGAACTTGTCGTCGGTGGTCTTGGTCTCCTGCAACGCGATGACGTCGGGCCGCTGCTCGTGTGCCCAGTCGAGCACGTGGGAGAGGCGGACCTTGAGCGAGTTGACGTTCCAGGTCGCGATCTTCATCACTCGACTATCGGGGTTCGAAATGCGGGAATCAGACAATGGATTCCCGTCCCCGACCGGGGGCGGGAACCCGTTCCGGCCAACGAGTCCCGAAACCCGAGCTCATCAGATGCGGTATCCGCCGTGCCGGCGGCGGGTCACCCAGTCGACCACCCAGGCGCCGAGCCCGAAGGCGAAGAGGAAGACGAAGCCGATCAGGAGCCAACGCAGGACGGGGCGTTCGAAGAAGCCGGGGTTCCGGGCGCCGGGCCCGCGCCGCGACCCGGAGAGGGAAGAAGCCGAGCCGGTCCCCGGGTTCGAGGCGGCGTGGTCCAGTGCCTCCTCCAGCTCGGCGATCTGCTCCTCGAGCTGCTGGTTCTCCTCCGTGAGAAGCTGAAAGTCGCGGAGGATCCGGCTGTTCTCTCCTTCCGCGGCTCCTTCGGCGTTCACGCCCTCCGCCGGGAGTCCGGCGCGGAGCCGTGCCAGCTCTTCCTGCGCCGCTCTGCTCTGGCCTTCGGCTTCGAGGCGCGCGGCCTGCTCGCGCTCGATCTCTCCCTCCAGGTCGGGTATGAGGCGGCGCAACGCCGCCAGCTCGGCGGGGGCCGACGATTCGGAGGAGAGGTAGCCGGCAGCCACCCACCCTTCGCGTCCGTCCCCGAGGCGGACCTTCGCCGCGTCTCCGTCCCGCTCCAGCACCTCGATCTCGGTGCCTTCCGGCAGCAGCTCCAGGATCGCGCTGTGGGCGGAACGGTCTTCGTGCAGGCCGACCTCGACCTGGGCGGCGATGTATACGGTCTCCGCGGCGGCACCGGGACCCAGCAGCGCGAGGAGGACCAGCGCCATCGTTCGGCAAGGCGGGGGACAGGGCATGGCAGGCATCCGTTGAACGCGCTATCCGACGGCGCGGCGCGCTTCCTCTCCGGCGAAGGCGGAGCAGACCGGACAAGCCGGGTCCTTCGGTAGCCGGACGACGTGCATCTCCATCGTCAGAGCGTCGACGAGCACGAGGCGGCCGGTCATGCGCGAGCCGAAGTCCGCGAGGACCTTCAGCGCTTCCGTCGCCTGGATGCTGCCGATGATGCCGAGCAGCGGCGCGAGGACGCCGATCCGCGAGCAGGGTTCGCCCTCCGCGGCATCGACGTTGCCGTACAGGCAGTGGAAGCAGGGGCTGTCGGGGTCCCGCGGGTCGAACACACTGACCTGTCCTTCCAGGCGTACCGCGGCGCCCGAAACGAGCGGGGTGCCGGTGCGCCAGCAGACCTCGTTGAGCTGAAAGCGGGTCTCGAAGTTGTCGCAGGCGTCCACCACCACGTCGGCCCGGCGCACCTCGAGCTCCAGGTCTTCGTCGTCCAGGGCGTGGGCGAGCGCTTCCACCGAGACCTCCGGGTTGAGCCGGGCGATGGTGTCGCGCGCCGATTCCACCTTGTCGCGGCCGACGTCGGCGCTGGTGTGGATGATCTGGCGCTGGAGATTGGAGAGCTCGACGTAGTCGTAGTCGCTCAGCACGAGCTCCCCCACTCCAGACGCCGCGAGGTACATCGCAGCGGGCGAGCCGAGCCCCCCGAGCCCGATGATGAGAGCACGGGAGCGAAGCAACCTCCGCTGGCCCGCTTCGCCGATCCCGGGAAGGAGAATGTGGCGGCTGTATCGCGCTTGCTGCTCGTCGTCCACGCCCGCGAGTTTCGGTCCATGCACCGGGAATCGCAACCCGCAGGGCCGCTCGCCAGCAATTCTCATTTTGCTCGTCGGGTCCCGCGGCAGGACCGGCACGACCG
>CAYFYD010000334.1:0-5049 GCA_964347195.1 uncultured Ectothiorhodospiraceae bacterium | reverse complement strand
CGGGATCAACATGATCCCGTTCTACATCTTCTACTCGATGTTCGGGTTCCAGCGCATCGGGGACCTCGCCTGGGCGGCGGGCGACATCCAGGCCCGGGGCTTCCTGGTCGGCGGCACCGCGGGACGCACCACGCTCGCGGGAGAAGGGTTGCAGCACGACGACGGCCACAGCCACCTGTTCTCCGCCCATATCCCGAACTGCATCTCCTACGACCCCACCTTCGCCTACGAGCTCGCGGTGATCGTCCACGACGGCATGCGCCGCATGTTCGAAGCGCAGGAGAACGTCTACTACTACCTCACGGTGATGAACGAGAACTACCGGCACCCCGCGATGCCGAGCGGGGTGGAAGAAGGCATTCTGAAGGGGATGTACCCGGTGAGGGAGTCCGGTGCGGCAGCGCGCGCGAAGGACGCGCCCGTGGTGCAACTGCTCGGAAGCGGCACCATCCTGCGCGAGGTGCTGGCGGCCGCGGAGCTGCTCGAAGCGGACTATCGCGTCGCTGCCGACGTGTGGAGCGCCACCTCCTTCACCGAGCTCCGGCGCGACGGCATGCGCACCGAGCGCTGGAACTTGCTGCACCCCTCGGAGGCGCCGCGCGAGAGCTACGTGGCCCGGTGTCTGGGAGAGCGGCGCGGTCCGGTGGTGGCGGCGAGCGACTACGTCAAGCTCTTCGCCGACCAGATCCGCCCCTATGTGCCGCGCCGCTACCTGACGCTCGGCACCGACGGCTACGGGCGCAGTGACACGAGAGCCAGCCTGCGGCGCTTCTTCGAAGTCGACCGGCACTTCATCACCCTGAGCGCCCTGCGGGCCCTCGCCGAGGAGGGAGACGTGCCGGTCTCGCACCTGTCCGATGCCATCGCGCGCTACGGGATGGACCCGGAGAAGGCCGACCCCCTCTCGATCTGAAGAGAACCGGTGCTCCATGCCGATCCGCGAAGTGAGAGTCCCCCCCCTCGGCGACTTCGACGAAGTGCCGGTGGTCGAAGTGCTGGTCGCCCCGGGGGACGCGGTCGAGGCCGAGGAAGCGCTGGTCACACTGGAGAGCGACAAGGCGACGATGGACGTGCCCGCGCCGAGCGGCGGGGTGGTCGAGGCGATCCGCGTGCGGGTCGGGGACTCGGTCTCCGAGGGCGCCCTGCTCCTGAGCATCGACAGCGAAGAGCGCGAGGCGGACGCGCCGGCGGAGCCGGCCCCCGGACCGGAGACGCCGGCGGCGGAGCCGTCGCTCCCCTCCCCGGCCCCCGGTCCTCCCCCCCGGCCGCCGTCGCCCGCTTCCCCCGCCACGCCCGCCGGGGGATGGACCCGTGCCGACTCGCACGCCACGCCAGGGCTGCGGCGCTTCGCCCGCGGCCTCGGAGTGAACCTCGCCGAGGTCCGCGGCACGGGGCGAAAAGGTCGCATCCTCGAGGAAGACGTGAGGGCCTTCGTCAAGCAGCGCCTCGCGGGTCCCGGTCGCCCCCCGGCCGTGTCGGAAGCGCCGGAAGCGCCGGAGATCGACTTCAGCCGCTTCGGGGAGATCGAGATCCGTCCCCTGTCCCGGATCAAGCGGATCTCGGGACCGCATCTCCGGCGGGCCTGGAACCGGATTCCCCACGTCACCCACCACGACGAGGCCGACGTCACCGCGCTCGAGGCGTTCCGGCAATCGCTCAAGGGGGAGGCGGCCGATGCGGGCGTGCGCGTCACCTTCCTCACCTTCGCGCTCAAGGCGCTCGCCCGCGCGGTACGGGAGTTCCCCGAGCTCAACGCCTCTCTCGGCCCGGACGGCCGGGACCTCATCCTCAAGAAGTACGTCAACATCGGGGTGGCGGTGGACACGCCGAACGGCCTCGTCGTGCCGGTGGTGCGCGCGGTGGAGACCAAGGGGATTCTCGGCGTCGCACGGGAGCTCGGCGAGCTCGGCGCGCGCGCGAGAGAGAACCGGCTCGCGCGCACCGATCTGGAGGGCGGGTCGATCACCGTATCGAACCTCGGGAGTATCGGCGGCACCGCCTTCACCCCGATCGTCCACGCGCCGGAGGTCGCGATACTCGGACTCGCGCGTTCGCGCATGGCCCCGGTGTGGGACGGGGCCGCGTTCCGGCCGCGTCTGATGCAGCCCCTCGATCTCTCCTACGACCACCGGGTCATCGACGGCGCGCAGGCGGCGAGGTTCGTGCGCCGCCTCGCGGAGCTGCTGCTCGAGGACCCGCAGCGCCTGCTGCTTTAGAGGACGGCACCGCCGCGAGGCCGGAAAGGACAATGAACGACGGGGACAGGATCGAGGTTCCGGTACCGGCCATCGGCGATTTCGAAGACGTCGAGGTCGTCGAAGTCATCGCGAGCGCCGGCGATACGCTCGAAGCGGGGCAGTCCCTCATCACGCTCGAGAGCGAGAAAGCCTCGGTGGAGGTGCCCTCACCGCACGCCGGCGTCGTCGAGCGGATGCTGGTGGCGGCCGGAGACCGGGTGTCCGCGGGCACTCCCATCGCCGTCGTGCGCATCGGCGCCGCCGAGGGGCGCTCCGCCGGCGCAGCGAGCGAGGTCGGTCCGCACGACGGCGCCCCGGGCAAAGTCCGGCCCCGGGCGCCGGCGGCGGCATCGGAAGGCAAGGCGGACCTGGACGCCGAGGTGCTGGTGCTGGGCGGCGGACCGGGCGGTTACACCGCAGCCTTCCGGGCCGCGGACCTGGGAAAGCGCACCGTGCTCGTGGAGCGCTACGAGCGCCTCGGGGGCGTCTGCCTCAACGTCGGATGCATCCCGTCCAAGGCCCTGCTGCACAGCGCCGAGGTCATCGCCGCCGCGGGCGACCTCGCCGAACGCGGTATCGCGTTCGGGGACCCGAGGATCGATCTGCCCCGGCTCGCGCGGTGGAAGGAGGGCGTGGTCGAGCGGCTGTGCGCGGGGCTCGCGGGGCTCGCCCGGCGCCGCCGGGTGCAGGTGGTGACCGGACGCGGCGAGTTCCAGTCCCCGCGGCGGCTGACGGTGCGAGGCGGCGAGGGTCCGCGGTCGATCGCGTTCGAGCAGGCGATCATCGCCGCCGGCTCCCGGGCGCTGAGGATCCCGGGCTTCCCCGACGACGATCCGCGCGTGCTGGACTCCACCGGCGCGCTCGCGCTGGAAGCCGTCCCGGAGCGCCTGCTGATCGTCGGCGGGGGCATCATCGGGCTGGAGATGGCGAGCGTGTATCACGCCATCGGCTCGCGGGTGAGCGTGGTGGAGCTGACGCCCGCCCTGATGCCCGGCTGCGATCCCGACCTGGTCGCGCCGCTCGCACGCCGCATCGAGCAACAGTACGAGGCGATCCGGCTCGAGACCCGGGTCCGCACCCTGGAGCCACGCGGCGAGCGCCTGGAAGCGGTGTTCGAGGACGCCGGAGGCGCGGTCTCGACCGAGCGCTTCGACCGCGTGCTGGTCGCGGCCGGGCGCCGCCCCAACGGGCACCGCATCGGCGCCGAACGCGCCGGCGTCGCAGTCGACGACGCCGGCTTCATCGCCGCCGACCGGCAGCAGCGCACCAACGTCGCCCACATCTTCTCGATCGGCGACATCGCGGGCGAGCCGATGCTGGCCCACAAGGCCACCCACCAGGGCAAGGTCGCGGCGGAGGTCGCGGCGGGAGAGAGGTCGGGCTTCGACGCCCGGTGCGTGCCCTGCGTCGCCTACACCGACCCCGAGGTGGCGTGGACGGGCCTGAGCGAGAGCGAGGCGAAGGCGCAGGGACGCGCGGTGGAGACCGCAGTGTTCCCCTGGGCGGCGAGTGGCCGGGCGCTCGGCATGGGTCGAGGCGAGGGGCTGACCAAAGTGATCTTCGACCCGGAGAGCCGCCGCCTTCTCGGCACGGGCATCGTCGGCCCGCACGCCGGCGAGCTCGTCGCCGAGGCCACCCTCGCCATCGAGATGGGCGCCGACGCCGCGGACATCGGGCTCACCGTCCATCCCCACCCGACGCTGTCCGAGACCTTCGGCTTCGCAGCGGAGATGGTGGAGGGGACCATCACCGATCTCTACCTCCCGCGGCGCAAGCGCTGAAGCCGGCCCTTGCGTGCCGGGAGCTCACCGGCGCCCCGGCTCCCGATGCCCTCACCGGCCCGCATCGCCCAGCCAAGCCCGTACCTCCCATGCTGTCGGAGCCGGCGGAAGCCGGGCCGCGGGTCAGATATGAAACCCGAGTGCCCTGGCCACCCTCTGTTGCCGGACATCGAGCGTGACGAACGAGAGATCCCTCGGCTCCGGGGCAAGGTAGAGGGCCGTCGCGACGTGCCACAGATCCGCCCCCTTCAGATAACCGGCTTCCAGAACCGTCGCAAGCTCGGGAGCCAGTGGCCGGTCGGGCAGGACCCACTCGATACCGGACACGAGGCTTGGCGTATAGCTGATCTCCTCGCGAGCGAACGCCGCCCGCAGCTCTGCTTCGAGCAGATTGGAGGACAAGAGGTGGGCGGGTTCCGCCAGTCGGCCCGCCAGAGAGGCCCCGCCCCGCTCGTCGAAGGCGATCGCGACCAGCGCGGAAGTGTCGACGTACGCAGCGCTCACTCGTTCCGTTCTGCGAGGAAACGATCGAGCGCGCCGGTCCGCCGCACTACCGCCTCGAGCGGCTGCCGCCGCCCGCCAGGGCGGACGATCACGCCGCTGCGTTCCAGCTCTTCGAGCCGCTCCTCGAGCGTCGATGGCCTTCGGGAAATGGGACGGATCTCGGCCACGGGCTCTCCCCGAGAGGAGACGGTGACCGTCTTCCCCTGGCGCACCTGCCGGAGTATCTCCGAGAATCGCGCCTTGGCCTCGTACGTGGAGTACTGGATGGACATGGGTGCAATGTAACTAGTCAGACCGGTCAGAACAAGATAGCCCCTTCGTCGTGTCGAGAGCACGCAGTCTGTCCGGTTTCACGAGATCCCGCATCGGGAAGCGGCCCCTGGCCGCCACCCACCTGCCGGCGGCAGGCGGAGCACCGCCCCCGGACCCCCTTCCGCAAAGCGCACCGCGCCATGTGTGGCCCACGCGCGGAGGGGCAGGGCTCTTCAAAAGTCGGCTTGACGGCTTCAGACTCCGAGCTTCGGGAT
>CAYFYD010000333.1:2537-5069 GCA_964347195.1 uncultured Ectothiorhodospiraceae bacterium | reverse complement strand
GCAACTCCGAGGCGTGGAACAAGCTTCGCGCCGGCGGCACCTCGGACTTCGACCTGGTGATGGCGGACGGCTTCTGGCCGCGCCTCTACGCCCGGCAGGGTCTCGTCCAGGAGGTGGACTACTCCAAGCTCGATCTCGGCAACGTGTTCGCCGACTTCCTTCCTCCCAGGTTCACCCTGCTGCGCGAGGAGAACGGGGAGCGCATGATCGCCGCCCCCAACTGCTGGGGCGGGTACGGCTTCACCGTCAACACCGACAAGGTGGCGGCCGAAGATCAGGAGTCGGTCGGACTGCTCTTCAACGAGAAGTACGCGGGCCATCTCTCGACGAGCGCTCGCTTCGAGGAGAACATCGCGCTCGCCGGCATCCTCGCCGCCCATACCATGGGCACCATCGACGGCGCGCGCCCGGACGGCAAGGACTTCAACCCCTATGTGCTCAGCGACGCCGAGCTGGAGGAGTGCAAGCGCCTGCTGATCAAGCAGAAGGGGCTGCTCGTCAACCGCTGGAACGACGAGGACACCCTGGAACGCCTGCTGCGCGCGCAGGTAGTGTGGGCATCCCCGGAGTGGTCCGGGATCTACCGGCGCATCCATTTCGACCGGCTGGACGGGAAGACGGAGCTCAACATGCGCCATGTCCTCAAGCCCGCGGAGGGCGGACTCGGATGGGTGGACCAGTGGTCGATCACCTCCGGGGTAACGGACAGCGAGAAGCTGGAGATTGCACACAAGTGGATCGACTTCCGGCTCGAGCGCGAGAACATGAAGACGGTGGCGGTCGAGATCGGCTGGGCGCCGACGGTCGATGTCCGGGACATGCTCCCCGAGCGCTACGTCGATACCCTGTTCCTCAACGAGACCGAGGCGATACACGGGCTCTACCAGTTCGACGCGCCCTCCTCGCCGGAGAAGTGGGAACGCACCTGGTCGGAGATCGAAGCGGCCTGAGCCGGCTTCACATGGCGGCGGAGAGCGAGAGGACCGGCCCGGGAAGCGGAAGGTGGGCTGCACGATGCTCGCGAAGGGATGTCAGCGCGCCAGCATGGGGCGCAGCCCCTCTTCTGCCTCTCGGAGCGTGGAGGCTGACGGGCGACCGGTCCGCTCGGTCGGGAATCGCTTGTCCAGCGCCACGATCCGGGAGACGTTGACGACAGGTTCCCGGGCGAGGCCCACCCTCCGCCGGGACGGCGCTACGTTCCCGGGTGCCGCCGCCCGCGCAGGGCCATTTCATGCTGGCGCGGACGGCGTTGGTGACCCCCCGGTGCGCCCTCATTCGCCCTGCTCACCCCCGGTTGCAGGCATTCCGCGTCGCCGAGCGCCCCGAATCGTCCATTGGCGCCATCCCGCCGGTCCCGAGGCACGGGTCGCGGCGCAGCATGAAATGACCCTGCCGCCCGCGCGAGGCGGGTTGTGAGTCCCGCGGCGATGACCGTCCGTATGCGACGGCGCTTGGCCCCACCTGCTTGAACCATGAGTACCGGACGGCGAGACCCCGGCTCCGGTCCCGCGGGCTCGGGGATGAGCAGGCCGGCGATCCTGCGGATCGACTCGGTCGAGAAACGCTTCGGCGCGGTCCCGGCGTTGCGGGGGGTGAGTCTCGGCATCGCCGCGGGCGAGTTCTTCGCGCTGCTCGGACCGAGCGGGTCGGGCAAGACCACGCTGCTTCGCATCATCTGCGGTCTGGAGGCGCCCGACCGGGGGCGCATCGAGATCGGCGGCGCGGACGTGACGCCCTTGCCGCCCTACATGCGCCGCATCGGAATGGTGTTTCAGGACTTCCTGCTCTTTCCGCACAAGACGGTGGCGGAGAACATCACCTTCCCCCTGAAGATGCAGGGCGCGCCCGCCGCCCGGCAGCGCGAGCAGCTCGACTGGATCTTGAGCTTCATTCACATGGAGGGGCTCGGCGGGCGCTTCCCCCATCAGCTCTCCGGCGGGCAGAGGCAGCGCGTCGCGCTCGCCCGCGGACTGGTCTCGCAGCCGGAGCTGCTGCTGCTCGACGAGCCGCTCGCCAACCTCGACCGCGAGCTGCGCAAGGAGATGGAGGTCGAGGTCCGGCGCTACCAGGAGGAGCTCGGCATCGCCTTCGTGTACGTCACCCACAACCAGGAGGAGGCGCTGGCGATGAGCGACCGGGTCGCGGTGATGCATCACGGCGCCCTGGAGCAGGTGGGGCCGAAGCTCGAGGTATACAACGCGCCCGCGACGCGATTCGTCGCCTCCTTCGTCGGCGCCGCCAACCGGCTCTCGGGCCGCGTGACCGGGCGCGACGGGAGGCGCCTGCACATCGACTGGGACGGACTGCGCTTGACGGGGTGCGACGACAACGGCGCGCGGGCCGCGGGAGAGGGAGACCCGGTGCAGGTGTACCTGAAGAGCGAACGCATCCGCCTCGGCCCCGGGACGAAGGCGGCCGGCGAGGCGAACCGGGCGGCTGGTGGAGCAGAGGGCAGGGCGGGCGAGAACCGTCTCCCGGGCACAGTGCGTGACGTCATTTTCAAGGGCCAGTTCGCCGACTACCACGTGCGCG
>CAYFYD010000333.1:0-2527 GCA_964347195.1 uncultured Ectothiorhodospiraceae bacterium | reverse complement strand
AGCTGGTGGTGAGCGCCCCCCCGCCTACCCTCACCGGTGTCGAGCGCGGCTCCTCGGTGACCTTGATCTGGCCGGCGGAGGCCACCGATGTCTTTGCGCTCACCGGCGACGAGCCATGACCTGCCCCCGGCGGCTTCGCCGCAACGCCGGCCGATGACACCGCTGCGACCTCGTTCATCGCCCGGACCATGACCCGCTGGCGGCAGCTTCGCTTCGACCCCCGGGTACGCTTTGCGGCGCTCGCGGTGCCCGGCGCGCTGTTCGTCATCCTCTTCCTGCTGCTCCCCCTGCTGTCGATCGTCGTGTTCAGCTTCTGGCGCACCGAGAGCTACGAGCTGATCGCGGACTGGAACCTGGACAACTACGCGGCCGTGCTCGGGGAGTGGATCTACCTCGGGTTTCTGCTGCGCTCGCTGCTGATGGCCGGGGCGGTCTCCCTCGTGTGTCTCGCCTGCGCTTGGCCGTGCGCGTATCTGATCGCGAAGCATGGGGGGCGCTACCGGCTGATCCTGGTGGTGCTCACCGCGGCGCCCTTTCTCACCGGCATCCTGCTGCGGATCACCGCGATGCAGCAGATCCTCGGTCCGATCGGGCTGCTCAACATGGCCCTGGGCGCGTTCGGCCTCGCCCCGATCGAGGCGCTGATGTACACCAACCTCGCGAGCGCGGTCGGTCTGATCTATCTGTGGATCCCGTTCATGCTCCTCGCGGTGTATCTGTCCCTGCTCAACTTCGACTTCGAGCTGCTCGAAGTGGCCAAGGTGTGCGGCGCCCGGCCGTGGCGGGCCTTTCTGGAGGTGACCTGGCCGTTGAACTGGATGGGCACCGCGATCGGGCTCGTGCTCGTCTTCATCCCCACCTTCGCCGCATCGGTGACGCCGCGCTTTCTTGGCGGACCGAACGGGGCGATGTTCGGCAACCGCCTCGAGCACCAGTTCGGCGCGACCGGCACTTGGGCGCTGGGCTCGGCGATGGGGGTGGTGATGTTCGCCGCCTCGCTCGTGCTCATCGCCGTGCTGTGGCGTACCGTGCGCCCGCACCGCGCCGGCTTCACCGGCACCGGAGCCTGAGGTGGCCGCGGTCAGCCCGGGCGAGCGCGTCGTCGTCGCGGTCCAGAGCGCGCTGCTCCTGCTCCTCTACCTGTTCCTGTACTTCCCGATCTTCTACATCGCCTATCTCTCGTTCATGGAAAACAGCGTGTGGCCCTTCCCGCCGGTCTTCACCTGGGAGTGGTATGCCCGCCTGCAGATCATGAGCGACTTCCACGCCGGCCTGTGGAACAGCTTCCTCATCGGCATCGGCACTGCCGTGCTCTCGACCCTCTTCGCCACTGCCGCCGCGATCGGCATTCTGCGTTACCGGGTACGGGCGCGCGGGCTGATGGCCGCGGTCTACCTCGCCCCCCTCTTCGTCGCGCAGGTTCTGATCGGGATCTCGACGCTCATGTTCAACCGCAACGTCCTCGGCGTTCCCGGCAACATCGAGTCGGCGGTAGTGGCCAACACCACCTACAGCCTGTCCTTCGCGTTCCTGGTCATTCTCGCGCAGCTCGTGCGCTACGACTGGCGCTACGATGAAGTGGCCCAGGTCTTCGGCGCGCGGCCGCTGCGCTGCTTTCGCGAGGTGACCTTCCCCAACGTCTGGCCCGCGATCCTCGGCGCATTCATCGTGAGCTTCATCCTCGGCTTCAACAACTTCGAGATCACCTTCTACAACGTTGCCGCCATCCCCACCCTCCCGACCATCGCGTGGGGCACCCTGCGCCATGGGATCGAGCCCGAGCTCTATGCGCTCGCCACCGTCGTCAATCTGCTCGTCTTCCTGCTCCTCTTCGTCATCTTCGTGCTGATCCGGCACGGCACCCTGCGCCTCGGCGTGCCCGGCAGGTGAGGCGGCGGCACTGAAACTCCGATCGATGTCCTGACGGGCGCTCTCGATGGCGGAGGGGCCCGCTTCGAGCGCCGGGGCGCGTCGTTCGCCGTGGTCGTCCGGCCGTCTCAGCACCAGCCGGGCGTGGCCGGCAGCGCATCGAGGGGAAGCGCGTGCACATCCGGGGCGAGCGGGTACGGGTTGGGGGTGCGGCAGACGATCGACATCGTACGGACCGCGCCGGCCGGCAGCTCGCCGGCGACCTTGCGCAGCGCCCCGGCTTCACGGGGGCCCGGATGCTCGGTCCACTTGGCGTCCGCGAGATGGAAGGTCCCCGCGCGGTGCAGCAGGAAGTCCGCCTCGCGCGCGCGGTCGCGCCAGAAGTTGAGGCCCCAGCCGCCGCACCGGTTCGACTGCAAGCGGCGGATCTCGGCGCACACGAGCGTCTCCCACAGCGCTCCGGCCAGCGGCGACGAGCGAAGCGCTTCCGTGGTATGCACACCGCAAAGGAAGGACGCCAGCCCGGCGTCGCGCACATACAGCTTGGGTCTCTTGACCAGCGACTTCGTCCGGTTGGCGTACCAGGGCTCGAGCAGCACCAGTTGATGCGAGGCATCCAGCGCCGACAGCCAGGCCGCGGCGGTCGAGCCGCTGATGC
>CAYFYD010000332.1:0-5076 GCA_964347195.1 uncultured Ectothiorhodospiraceae bacterium | reverse complement strand
ATCCCGAAGCTCGGAGTCTGAAGCCGTCAAGCCGACTTTTGAAGAGCCCTGCCGACTCCGATCGGGGGCGGGGATCCACGAAGCGGCGCTGGCGCCCCGGCCGGGGGTCGTGGTGACCCGTCCGTGATCGGCGAACGAGTGCTGTGTCTCGGAATGTCAATGAGCTCCCGTCTCCGAAACACGATCATTTCACGCTACGCTTCCGGACCGGATTCAGTAGTCTGGATGGCGAGCCCCGGACGGATCCGGCCAACTGGCGGCTTCCACGCAGCCCACAGACTGCCGTGACGGCACTGACGAGAGCACTCCGGTCCCTCCGGAGCGGATGCTCAGCCAGCGTGAAATGGTCTTGGTCTCCGAGACCCGCCCTCCCGTCATTCCCTTGCCGAGCGGGATTCCCTGTGCGCCAACCGGACATGGATGCGCTGTTGCCCGGTCCTCCCGCCTTTGTATGATGCGTTCGCCCGCCGGCGCTTCGGCCGGCACGACGCGCCGGCGCCGATTGCGCCGCGGCGCGCCCGATCGACAACCCGCGTGAGGAGGACCATACGATGACCTGGAACACCGCCCTGAACCGACTCGCCATGCAGGCCGGAGGCGCCCTGATGCCGCGCCGCCGCTTCCTCCAGGGCAGCGCCGCCGCCGCGCTCGCCGGCGCCGGACTCGCCCTGCCCGGCGCCGCCCGCGCGCTCACCCGCGGCGAGATCGCGGCTGCCACCGGCGACGTCAACATCCTCGCCTGGGAAGGCTACGAGCCGGCGGAGGCATTCGCCGGTCTCGACGTCGAGGTGAAGCGTTCCTTCATGGCCCAGAACGACGACACCATCACCAAGACCACGAATCCGGGCGACTTCGACCTGATGACCATCTTCCAGGGTCAGCTCAACGCGCTGGTCAAGCTGAACCGTATCCAGCCCATCGACACCTCGCTGCTCGCGCACTTCGAGGACCTCTTCCCCTTCTTCCGCCAGGACGAAGCATTCCGGCGCAACGGCGAGGTGTACGCGGTGCCGATCGCCTGGGGGCCGATCCTCGTGTGCTACGACGAGGAGAAGACGGACAAGCCGGAATCCTACGAAGACCTCATGCGTCCCGAGCTCAAGGGCAGGATCGCGATGGTGGACGACGCCTACGCCGGCATCAGCACCTTCGCGCGGTGGGCGGGCTACCAGGAGGCGAACCGCCTGACGCCCAAACAGCTCGACGAGTGCATCCGGCTGGCCGCCCGTCTCAAGCCCCAGCTCCTCGCCATCGCGCCGAGCTACGGCGAGATCCCCGCGATGTACAAGCGCGGCGAGATCGCGGCCTCCATCGTCGACATCATGAACACTGTCGCGCTGGCCCGCGCCGACGGCCGGAAGGTGAGCGCCACCGTGCCCAGGGAGGGCGGCATCAGCTACGTGGACTGCTGGGAGGTGGTCACCGGCGCCACGAACCTGGCCGGCGCCTACGCGGTCATGGACGCGACCATCAGCCCGCGCGGCCAAGCGGTGATCGGCAACTACACCTTCCTCGGCATGTGCAACCCGAAAGCGCTGCCGGACATCCAGGCCGACATCAACGCGCTCTACCCCTACGACGACCTCGATGCCGCCTTCGAGGCGGCACCGCTCTACGGCGGTGCGCCGGTGGACAGCGAGGGGGGGACGCTCGCGACCCATCCCGAGTGGGTGCAGCGCTGGTCGGAGTTCAAGTCGCTCTGATCGTCCCCATCGCCGGACGCGGCACATGGGCGAGAGCGGGCAGGGGCCCGACGCGCGCGGCCGGGTCGTCATCGACGGTGTCACCAAACGCTTCGGCGAGACGGCCGCCGTCGATGACGTATCGCTCGAGATCGAGCGCGGCGAGTTCCTGACCCTGCTCGGCCCGAGCGGCTGCGGCAAGACCACCCTGCTGCGGATAGTGGCGGGGTTCGAGGACGCGTCGCGGGGGCGTATTCTCCTCGGGGGACGGGACGTGACCCGGGACCCCCCGGAGCACCGGCCCGTCAACATGGTGTTCCAGCGCTACGCGCTCTTCCCCCACCTCGACGTCGCGGGCAACGTCGCCTACGGCCTCGTGGCCCGGGGGATGCCGCGCGAGCGGGTGGGGGAGCGGGTGGCCGCCGCCCTGGACCTGGTCGCGATGTCGGAGCTCGCGAGTCGCGCGGTGCAACAGCTCTCGGGCGGGCAGCAGCAGCGGGTGGCGCTCGCCCGCGCCCTCGTCAACCAGCCCGAGGTGCTGCTCCTCGACGAGCCCCTCGCCGCGCTGGATCTGAAGCTCCGCAAGCGCATGCAGGTGGAGCTTCGCGCCATCCACCGGCAGCTCGCGACCACCTTCGTGTACGTCACGCACGACCAGGGGGAGGCGCTCACGATGAGCGACCGCGTGGCGGTGATGGACCACGGCGCGATCGCGCAGGTCGGCGCCCCGGTGGAGATCTACCGCTCGCCGCGGAGCCGCTTCGTGGCGAGCTTCGTGGGCGAGAGCAGCTTCGTTCCGTGCACCGTGCACGAAGCGCGCGGCGATATCCGTATCGTGGTGCCGGCGGGCGGCACCCGCCGCGTGGCGGCGCGCGCGACGAGCGAGCAATACCGCTCGGGGGAGGCCGCCCTCCTCGTCCGTCCGGAGGCGGTAACGGTCACCGCGGCCGGCGAAGGTCTGCTCGACGGCCGGGTCGCGGACATCATGTTCACCGGCGCGATGACCCGCTGCATCGTGGTGCTGCCGGGCGACGTGGAAGTGAAGGTCGACGCCGCGCGGGTGGACGGCCTCGAGGTCGGCGACGAGGTCGGCCTCGCGTGGGCCGAGGAGCACGCGGTGGTGCTGGAACGCGCGGCGTGAGCGCGCGCATTGCGCGGTGGCTGCCCTGGCCGGCGAGCCCGCTCGCACTCTACCTCCTCGCGCTGCTCGCCGCTCCCCTCGTCGCGCTCGCGATCACCAGCACCTGGACCGCCGATCTCTTCTCGGTGTCCCGAGACCCGACCCTCGCGAACTACCTGCAGCTCGTCGAGCGGCCCCTCTACGTCAAGTTGATCCTCAAGTCCTTCCGCATCGGGCTGACGGTGGCGCTGGTGACGGTGCCCGTGGCCTTCGTCGCCGCGTACGCGCTCACCTTCGCGCTCGGGCGCTGGAGCGCGGCGGTGCTCGCGCTCTTCATGGTGTCGATGCTGTCCTCGTACATCGTGCGCATCTATGCCTGGAAGGCGATCCTCGGGCCGAGCGGCGTGATCAATCTGGTGCTGACCTCGGTGGGCGCGATCGACGAGCCGCTCTCCTTCCTCCTCTACGGCAACTTCGCGATCGTGGTGACGCTGGTGCACATCCTGATTCCACTCGCGACCCTGCCCATCTACGCCGCGCTCCAGAACGTCGAGCGCCAAGTGCTGGAAGCATCGCGCGACCTCGGCGCGGGACCGCTCTACACCCTGCTCAACGTGCTGATCCCGCTCGCCCTGCCCGGCCTCGCCGCGGCCTTTCTCGTGTGCTTCGTGCTCGCGTCGGCGGACTACGTCACGCCGCAACTGGTCGGTGGGCCGGACGGCGTGATGATCGGCCGGGTGATCGCGGACCAGTTCGGCTTCTCCGGCAACGCGCCGCTCGGCGCCGCGCTCGCGATCACCCTGCTCGCGGCCTTCGCGGCCACGTTCGCGGTGCTCGCGGGGGCCGGCTTCGCGGCGCTGCGGACCCTGCAGGGGCTCGCGAGGCGCGGCGCGGCCTGGGGCCGAGGAGGCGGAGGCCTGGGCCGAAGGCTCCGCCGGGCGCCGTGGATCCACACCGCGCTCGGGGCGATCCTCGTCTTCCTCTACACCCCCCTCGTCATCGTCGTGGTGGTCTCCTTCAACACCTCCACCGCGGGGATCTTCCCGCTCAAGGGGCTGACGCTCGACTGGTACCGGAAGCTCCTCGGCGATGCGGTCTTCCACGACGCGATCGAGGCGAGTCTGATCGTCGCCGTCTCCACCGTGGCGATCGCGCTCGCGCTCGGCGCACCGGCCGCCTTCGCGATCGTGCGGCGCCGCTTCGCGCTGCGCCGCCCCCTGTTCGGGATGACGGTGGGGCCGCTGGTCCTCCCCGGCATCGTGATCGGGGTGTCGCTGCTCTCGGGCCTCGGCGTGCTCGGGCTGCGCACCGGCATCGGGTCGGTCATCGTCGCGCACGTGCTCTTCTGCCTGCCCTTCCTCGTGCTCGTGCTGCGGGCGCGGCTCCTGGACTTCGACCGGCAGGTGGAGGAAGCGGGCCGCGATCTGGGCTCCTCGCCGGCCCGGGTACTGCGCACGGTGACCCTGCCGATCATGGCGCCCACCCTCGCCGGCGCCGCGATCCTGGTCTTCGGCATCTCGCTCGACGAGTTCGTGATCACCAACTTCGTGATCGGCGCCAACGCCACCATCCCCACCATGATCTGGGGGATGATGCGCATCGGCGTCACCCCCACCGCCAACGCCCTCGCGGCGCTCATCCTGAGCGCCTCGCTCGTCCTGGTGCTGCTCTCGACGCTCGTCTCGAGGGGGAAGCGGGGCCGCATCCCCGCGCGGCCCGCCCCTTAGCCGGTACCTCCGCTCCGGGGTCGCTCGGGCATGGCCGGGAGCCGTGATTTCAACAGTACTGCCGGGAGCCGCTTCAACTCCTGGCGGCGAGGGTCCACTTCGAAGCCTCCAGACTCGAGCGCGGTCACTCCGAGCAAAGGCTGCGTGTCGTCCTCGCCGTACACGATCGTGCCACCGACGACCTCCCCATGGAGCTCGATGTCGGCCGTCGTGATGTCCAGCTCGACTTTCCTTCCGTCGGCGAGGGCGTACTCCCGGCGGCCCTTGGGAAAGAGACCGATGGCTTCGAGGTGCGCCCTCGGGACGAGGGAGTCGAACGCTCCGGTATCCACCAGAAACGAGCCCGTCCAGGTTCGTCGGAGGTCGGCGGGATTGCGGATGGTCACGTCAACGAAAGTGGCACCCATGATGGCTCTCCTTGTCCAAACAGGTTCTGTCGGCATCGTGCTTCCAACGGAAAGGGTAGACGGCGATGCGTCCCGGTGCAAACGATTGAGAGACACGCCAGCAATTCTCATTTTGCTCGTCGGGTCCCGCGGCAGGACCG
>CAYFYD010000331.1:0-5086 GCA_964347195.1 uncultured Ectothiorhodospiraceae bacterium | reverse complement strand
ACGGGCTCGGCGAGGAACCAGAGCTCGGGCTCGGTGGCGAGGCGTCGGGCAATGCCGACCCGTGGCTGCTGCCCCCCCGAGAGCTCGTGCGGCTAGTAGCGCTCACGCCCGCCGAGGCCGACGAGATCGATCATCTCGCGGGCGCGTGCCTCCCGGGCGCCCCGCTCGATCCCCTGGATCTTCAAGGGGAAGATGACATTCCCGAGCACCGTGAGATGGGGCAGCAGGGCGAAGTCCTGGAAGACCATGCCCATCTTGTAGCGCCGCATCTCCACCAGGTCGCGGGTCGAGATGTTCATGAGGTCGGTGCCGTCGATCAGCAGGCGGCCCAGGGTGAGGCCGACGAGCCCGGTCATGCAGCGCACCAGCGTGGACTTTCCCGAACCCGAAAGACCCATGATGACGAAGATCTCGCTGCGATGAACGCTCAGACTGGCATCGCGAACCGCCGCGATCAGCTCGTGACCAGACAGAACCTCATCGCTCACCGACGCGCCGTGCTCGGCGATGACGCGCTCGGCCCCGGCTCCGAAGACCTTCCAGACATTCTCGCAATGGACCATGACGTCGTCCCCCCGCCCCGAAGCGGCGACGTCATGTGACGGGGTGGCGGACATGCTCCGGGCCCTCGTCAAGCCATCGCCGGAGTGGCGGGAGCGAGTCCGAGGCGGCGGCGGGTCAGCACGCTGGCCGCCGTGACCATGCGATCCGACACGATGACGAGGCAGGCGATGCCGAGTCCGGTGATGATTCCGTGCCCCGGCCGGACCTTGGCCAGGGCGGTCAGCGCCTCCTGCTCCAGCCCGCGGGTGCCCACCAGGGCCGTGATGACCAGCATCCCGAACGCCATCATGAGGACCTGATTGATCCCCAGGAGAATGTCGGGGAGGGCAAGGGGAAGCTGCACCTGGAAGAGCTTCTGCATCCGCGTCGCGCCCGAGAGGTCGGTCGCCTCGATAATCGGTCGCGGAATGTTGGCGATACCGTGCTTGGTGTATCGGATCGCGGGAAGCACGGCGTACATCACGATGGCGACAAAGGCGGGGAATTCCCCGGTCGCGAAGAGCATCACCACCGGCAGCAGGTAGACGAAGGTCGGCAGGGTCTGAAGGGTGTCGATGATCACGGTAACGACTTGGTCGACACGCCGGTTGAGCGCGGCCGCCACCCCGATCGGCCCCCCGATCAGCATCGAGACGACGACCCCGAGCGTGGCGAGATAGAGGGAGGTCATCGCCTGCTTCCAGTACCCCGAGAGCGCGATGCAGGTGAGCAGAGTCCCGGCCAGCAACGCAAGGCGCCAGCCTCCCAGCGCATACCCGAGGGTGGCGAACACGAGGATGACCGCCGGCCACGGCAAGCGGATGAAGAAGAGCTTCACGGGCTTCAGCAGATGGATGATGAAGAAGTCCCGAAAGCCCCCGATGGTCTCATGGTGATGCACGTTCAACCACTTCACCACATCGTTCCAGATGTCGCCGGTGGAGATCGTGAGGGTGTCGGGAAAGCTCTTCACCGCCGGGACGAAGTGACCCAGGGCGGTGCTGGCCACGACCAGTGCGATTGCCAGCGCGATCAGGGGGTGGCGGTGAAGGCGGTTCTGCCCGGTTTCCACCTCGTGCACGGGCCGGCGCATCGCGATCGCCTGGGAGATGCGGTCCAGTGCGATGGCGAGCAGAGTGATGGCGAAGCCCGCCTCCACCGCATCGCCGATGCGCAGGGCGGTGAGGGCGCGGTACACGTCGGCGCCCAGCCCCCCGGCCCCGATGATGGAGGCGACGATGACCGCGGCCAGCGACAGCATGATCACCTGGTTGACGCCGATGAGCAGGCTCCGGCGGGCCGAGGGCAGCATCACCAGCCACATCTTCTGCCGTCGCGTGCAGCCCGCCATGTCGCCGAAGTCCCGGGTGTTTGCCGGCACCCGCTGCAGGGCGAGGGTGGTCACCCGCGCCATCGGGGGCATCGCGAACACCACCGTCGCGAGCAGCCCGGCGAGCGGGCCGAAGCCGAAGAACACCAGCACCGGCACCAGATAGGAGAAGATTGGTGTGGTTTGCATGATGTCGTAGATCGGCGTCAGGATGGCGTTGACGAGCCGGCTGCGATACCCGAGCGCTCCCAGGGCCACCCCGATGGCGATCCCCAGCAGCACCGCCACGAACACCGATGCCAGGGTGAGCATGGCGTTCTCCCACAGGCCGAACACCGCGAAGTAGACGAAGAAGACCGCGATCAGGATCGCGAGTGCGCGACCGCTCGCCCAGTACGCGAGGATGGCGAACAGGCCGGTGACCGCGATCCATGACAGCGGCGGGATCACCAGGTAGGGGGTCATGGCGTCGCCGTAGAACTCGAAGCCCTTGGCCAGGACGCCCTGGACGAAGAGCAGCAGGCGCTCGACGACCCACGCGAAGCCCCGTGTGAGCTCCTTGAAGGTGAAGAGCCCGAGATCGGCCTCCTCCGCGAGGAAGTTGAAGAGGGCGCCGAGTGTCTCGTCGGCCGGAACCTTCCAGTCCCGCGGGTAGTACTTTACCCAACGGGGGATCTCGTCCCAGTTCCGGAGGTAGGCTGTGATGCCGCCCGCGATCGCGAGCGGCACCAAGTGCACCGGGCGGCGCTGCGGTACGTGCATGCCCGCAGGCTCACCGCCCAGGTTGCGGCCAGGGCGGCGAGGGGCAGCCTCCGCTATTCAATCCACATGTGCCAGACGTCGGGGTTGGCGTTCATCCACTCGTGCGCGGCATCGGCCAGACGCATCCCTTCGTTGTCCACCTTGTTCATGCCGATGCCCACCGCGGTGGCGTCCAGGTTCATGAGGAACAGGATCCGCTTGGCGTAGGGTTCGCGCAGCGAGAATTCCGTGTTCATGAGCTTCCATACCCAGCCGGTGGGATAGTCGCAATCGTAGAGCTCGCCGGTGCTGCCCCAGGCCGGATCTTCGTAGCAGCCGGTGTCGTAGTCGGGAAAGTCGACCAGGCGCCCGTCCACCGAGGCCATCAGCCAGTGCGGGTAGTAGCCCCAGCCGATGACCGGCTCCTTGCGCTGGATGGCGCCCTGCATCGTCGCCATCATGGTCACCGGGCTGCCCGAGGTGACTTCCTCCATCTCCAGTCCGAACGCCTCGATGCGCTCCGTCACCCGGGTCGACCAACCGGGCGGTGCGCCGACGTAGCGACCCATCGGCTCGGTTTCCGCGGTGGCCAGCGCCTCCATGCAATCCGGGTTCCTGAGCGCTTCCCAGTCGGGCAGGCCGGGGCAGACCTCTTCGGTATAGACCGGATACCACCATCCCTCCGCGATCGCGACGCCGCTCGAGCCCGCGAGGATGCCCTTGCCGCTGTCGGTCACGTCATTGATGAGATCGGGCGAAGTGTCCCAGCCCATGGTCACGTGCAGGTCCCCGGCCTTCACTCCGGTAAAGGTCGCGGAGTAGTCGGCGTTGACGTACTCCACGCGATATCCGGCCTCCTTCAGCACCTCGCCGTAAACCGTGACGATGAAGTCGAAGTCGGAGCTCTGCATGATGGGCAGCTTGACCGGCTCGTTGCTGTTCGGGCTGCGGGCCAGGGCGGATCCCGCCAGCGCGAGGGAGAGCAGGGTCAGGACGACACTTGCGATGCGGCAGGGTCTGGAGATGCTCATGTTTCCTCTTCCTCTTTCCTCCGTCGGAGAGCTCGTTTGCAGTATGGAGACCGGTTGGGGACAAGGCGATTGGGCGGCACTCTCGGTGCTTCGAGCACGGTGCACCGGCCAGTGGACCGTTTGAGAACGCGGGCGCGATCCTAGCATGGCGTCCCGGTCACGCAGGGTGCCACCTCTGCGCTTCGTCCGCTGCTCCCGGACTCTCCTGGGGCGTAGCACCTTCGACGATGGATTCTTGACTATTGATTGGTTCGGCCGAAGCCCGCTTGGCGGAGCGAGCGCCTCTCTGCCAACATCATCGAGACAGCGGCTACCCTCAGGAATCACAGAGTGGTGGAGGTGAACGACGCGGGGTCATCATGCCGATGTCCGTTTGTCGTTCAGGACATGGCGCAGGATGCTGATCACGTGTTTCGAGAATCGCGTCACGTCCTTCGGTCGATACCTCTGGTACCTGCCCGCGCAGTACTCGTCCCAGTGCTCGTGCAAGGAACGTCCTCCGCGCACTCTCGTGGTGATCGAGCCCACGACGCAAGGAGGCTGGCCCCGGCCACGCGCGAGAGGGGAGGCCGCGCGGGCGCCGCGCGGCGGTCTCCGCCAGGCAGGCCGCCGGTGTCGCCCGGGGTCTGCGATCGCGTGACCGGGCCCGGCGAAGGGGCGGGTCGGCGGCGGGCGAGCAGCGGGCCGAAGCTGCGCTCCGGCGCCGGCGGCCGTCGCGGGTGGGCGCAGTGCCCGATACGGCACCCGAGGAACGACGGGAACGACGGGGAGACCGAGAGCCGATGACCGTGCTGCAACCCATGTTGGGGCTCGCCGCCCTGATCGCCATGGCCTGGTGTCTCAGTGAGGACCGGCGCGCTTTCCCCTGGCGGCTGGCCGCAGCCGGGCTGGCGGTGCAGGTCCTGGTCGCGCTCGTGCTGATCCGGCTGCCCGGGTCGCAGATCGTCTTCGTCTGGATCAACGACGGAATCCTTGCGCTCCAGAAGGCGCCCGAAGCGGGCACCTCGATGATGTTCGGCTTCCTCGGCGGCGCCCCCCTGCCCTTCGAGGAGCGCTTCCCCGGCGCCGCCTTCGTCCTCGCCTTCCGCGCCTTGCCGCTGGTTCTGGTAGTGGGCGCGCTCTCCGCTCTGCTCTACCACTGGCGCGTGCTGCCGCTCGTCGTGCGGGGCCTCGGCTTCGCGCTCGGCCGCGCGCTGAACATCGGCGGCCCCGCGAGCCTGGCCACCGCGGCCAACGCTTGCGTCGGCAACGTCGAAGCGCCGCTGCTCATCCGCCCCTACATGGAGCGGATGAGCCGCCCCGACCTTTTCATCGTGATGACGGCGGGGCTCGCGACCATCGCCGGCACGGTGTTCGCGCTCTACGCCTCGTTCCTGCAAGACGTGCTGCCCAACGCGGCCGGCCACCTCCTGACGGCATCGATCATCAGCGCGCCGGCCGC
>CAYFYD010000330.1:0-5094 GCA_964347195.1 uncultured Ectothiorhodospiraceae bacterium | reverse complement strand
GGAATCGTCGCAAACTGTTTGTGAGGCGACACTATCGTCTCCTCGTTCCCCGCAGGCTCGACATCCGTCGCCCCGCTCCGGTGAGCGCTGCGCGAGGCGGCGGGGCGGGGGTCACGCGCGTTTCGGGGGGGGGGCGGGGGGCCGCGGGGGGGGCGGGGGCCGGGGGGGGGGGGGCGGGGGGGGGGGGCGGCGGCGGCGCCGGCGCCGGAGGCGCCGGAACGGGTGGGATCCGGGCGCGTTCGCCGCCCCCGTCGCGCATCGAGGACATCGCCTGGAATCGCTCCCCGATGGGCCAGTCGGTGAGCCGGGACGCGGCCTGGACGCACTCGATGAGCGCCGCGTTCTTCGTGACCCTGCGGTGCGCCTTCATGTCTCCGTCGCGGTAGGCATTGAGGATCCGGAACTCCATCGGGTCCGCGCCGACCAGGCGTGCGAGCTTGTCCATCTGGACCTCCAGGGCGAAGTCCGCTCCGGTGACCCCGAAGCCGCGCATCGCGCTCGACGGGGTGCGGTTGGTGTACACGCAGCGCGAGTCGACCCACACGTTGGGGATGTAGTAGGGCCCCGGCATGTGCGCGGCCGCCTTGACCGCACCGTAGGGAGTGAGTCGGGAGTAGGCGCCGGCATCGCAGTAGACGCGCACGTAGCGGGCGACGATCCGCCCGTCGTTCATGACCCCGTCCTTGATGTAGATGCGTTCGGCCCCGCGCGGACTCGACACCTGCATCTCCTCGGCCCGGGTGTAGGCGCTGCGCACCGGGCGCTGGGTGAGCATCGCGCCGAGCAGCGCGAGCGGCTCGTGGACGCTGTCGACCTTGCCGCCGAAGCCCCCGCCCACGGTGCCGCCGACGAAGTGGAGCCGGTTCGAGGGGACCTCGAGGATCCGGGAGGCGGTCTCCAGGCTGAAGAACAGGGCCTGGGTGTTCGTGTAGCAGACGTAGCGCCCCGCGGTGTCCGGCGCCGCGATGCACCCGCCGGTCTCGGTCGGCGCGTGCTCGATCGGGGTCATCTGGTAGCGTTCCTCGATGACGTGGTCCGCCGCGCGGAAGCCGGCCTCGACGTCGCCGAAGCGGATCTTCCGGTGGTCGTGGCCCTCGTAGTCGTACCAGTTGCGTCCGTGGTACTCGTTGACCAGGGGCGCGCCCGGCTCGAGCGCCTCTTCGACGTCGAAGACCGCGGGCAGGGGCTCGTAGTCCACGCGGACGGCGGCGCACGCAACGCACGCGGCCGCCTCGCTCTCCGCGATCACTGCGGCCACCGGCTCGCCCCGGTAGCGGACCTTGTCGAAGGCGAGCGGCGGCTCGTCGTCGGGGCCGAGGCCCAGGAGGATGAGCAGGGTGTGGACCTTCTTGGGCACGTCCTCGGAGGTGAGGATCCGCACCACGCCCGGCATCCGCGACGCCGCCCCGGTGTCCATCGAGCGGATCCGCGCGTGGTGGTGGGGGCTGCGGGCGAAGCGCATGTGCAGCATGCCCGGCATGGCGTGGTCTTCGTAGAAGCGGCTGCGCCCGGTCACGTGGCCCTGGGCGTCCTGGCGCTGGGTCGGCCGGCCGATCTCGTTCAGGTCCTCGCTGCGTTCGCCGGCGAAGAGGTCCTTGCGGAATTCCACGACGGCTCGCTCCTTCAGGGGTATCGGCGCGGCGCGGCGGGGGCGGGGCCCGGGCGCTCCGCCGCGGCGGCGGCGAGCACGGCTTCGATGATCGACTCGTAGCCGGTGCAGCGACAGACGTTGCCGCCGATGGCGTCGACCACATCGGCGCGGGTCGGGCGGGAGTCGGCGTCGAGCAGTGCCTTGGCCGCCATCAGCATGCCGGTGGTGCAGAAGCCGCACTGGGTCGCGAAGTGGTCCATGAACGCCTGCTGCAAGGGGTGGAGCCCGTCCGGCCCCGGCAGCGACTCCACGGTCTCCACCGCGCGCCCCTCGCAGGTGGCGGCGAGGGTGATGCAGGCGAGGCGGGGCTCCCCGTCGATGAGGACGGTGCAGCTCCCGCAGGTGCCCTGCCGGCACCCCTGCCGCACCGAGGTCGTGGCGAGCCGGTAGCGCAGCAGGGAGAGCAGGGTCTCGTCGCCGGCGACGAGGTCCCTGCGCTCGCTGCCGTTCAGGCGGTAGGCGAGGGTGAGATGGGACATGACTATCGGGCCGAGGTGGTCCCCCCGTGGGGAAAGCCGGCCGGGACCTCTCGTCGGTCATGGATGCCCGCTTCTCGCGGCAACCCGGGGGTGCAAGGGACCGTCACGGGGTCTCCCGAGGCTCGCCGAGCAGGAGGCGCGAGAGGTGCACGGGGGCGACCGCGCGCCGGTACCACGTCGAGGCGAGCGCGTCGCTCGGAGGGGAGAAGCCCTCCGCCGCGACCCCGGCGGCCGCCTCGACGCTCTCGCGGTCCAGGCGGCGCCCTTCGAGCACGCGCTCGACCGCGCCGGCCCGCGCCGGCACCGGTGCCATGTTCGCGTACGCCACCCTCACCCCGGACAGGCGTCCACCGGATTCCTCGAGGCGTGCGGCGATGGTCAGCAGCGATACCCCCTTCGGGCGCACTCTCGATACCTTGCGGAAGCGAAACGAGCGCGCATCGCGCGGGCGCGCGAGCTCGATCCCGGTGACGATCTCCCGCGTCCCGCCGCTTCGCCGGAGCAGGAACTCCTCGATGGACAAGTCCCGCGCGGAGTAGCCGCTCTGCACCGAGACCCTGGCGTCGAGGGCGAGGAGGGCGGCGCACAGGTCGCCGTAGGGAGGTGGAGCGAGCAGGTTGCCCCCGATCGTCGCCTGCGCGCGCACCGCGGGACCGCCGACCGAGCGGGCGGCGGGGTGGAGAAAGGCGAGCTCCCGGCTCGCCAGGATCCCGGCCATGGTGACGCCGGCTCCCAGTCGCACCCGTGGACCCGAGACGCGGATCCGGGAGAGCGCGGGGTCGAGGCAGCGGATCAGGGTCGAGAAATCCGCCTCTCCCTCGTTGAGGGCGCGCACCAGCAGAGTGCCCCCGCCGAGAAAGCGCGCCGCGGGGGCGCGCCCGAGCAGAGTCGCGGCATCGCGCAGCGCATGACAGGTCTCTAGCGCAAGCGTCAACTCTTCCTCCCGAGGCTTGGCGCGAGGGGGCCTCGATCGTTCATGCCAAGGTCCGCGCCGTGAGGGGCGCCGGAATGTCGGGTGCCTGTTTTAGCACAACGCCCGGACTGGCGCCCCTCGCCCGAAGTGCGTCGACTGTCCCTCTCGACCTTCACCTGGTCGGAAGCCTGACCCGCCGGACATCCGCCGGGAACCCCGGGTCTCCGGCGAAGCCGTCCCCGGCGTTCCGGGTGGTGGGCGGTGGTGGGCTATCTCGCCAGGGTCGGGCGGCGGGCAGCGACCCCGAGCGCCGCTTCCAGCCGGGCGCCGACCGAGAGCAGGCGGGATTCCTCGAAGAGCCCGGCCCAGAGCGACACGCCGTGCGGCACCTCGAAGGTCTCTTCCGACTCCGTCGCGCCGCCGAGGTCGAGGCGCCCTTCCGCGAGGGAGAGCTCGGAGCGAGTGGGGACCTGGCCGAATCCCGCCCGCAGATGCAGGCAGGGATGGCCGGTGAAGTTGCTCGCGATGAGCATCGGGCCGGTGGAGAAGGGGCCCACCAGGACGTCGACGTTCCTGAACAGGTCGTCGAGCGCCTCCATCACCTTGCGGCGGAGCCGGTCGAGCTGGACATGGTCGACCGCGGAGAGGAACCGGGCCTTGCGGAAGGCGTTGGGCCAAGCGCCTTCGTCCTGCCGGCGCAAGGTGTCGTCAGTATCGTTCAGGGTGAGCTGCTCGAAGGTCGCCGCCGCCTCGGCGTACAACGTCGCGATCAGAGAGTCGTAGGGAAGCTCGGGCAGATGCGCCTCGGTCATCTCGAAACCGAGGCCGCGGGCGCTCTCCAGTGCGGCGCGGTCCACCTCCGTGACCTCGTCCCCCTCGTAGGCGGCGGGCAGCCACCCCAGGCGCAGCCCCGTCAGGTCTGCTCCCGCGTCGTGGTTGAAGGGCATGTCGATCGAGCCCGGGTCGCGGGCGTCGCCTCCGTTGACCGCCGCGAGCACCAGTCCCGTGTCCTCGACCGTACGGCAGATCGGTCCGACCTTGTCCAGGGACCAGCACAGCGCCATGCCGCCGGTGCGGGAGACGCGCCCGTAGGTCGGCCGCAGGCCGGTGGTGCCGCAACGCTGCGAGGGCGAGGTGATGGAGCCCAGAGTCTCGGTGCCGATCGAGAAGGCGCAGAGCCCGGCCGCGGTCGCGGCGGCGGAGCCTGCGCTCGATCCGCTCGCGCCTTCGTTCAGGTTCCAGGGGTTGCGGGTCTTGCCGCCGAACCACAGGTCGCCGTAGGCGAGCGCACCCACCGACGCCTTGCCGAGCAGCACCGCGCCGGCGGCGCGCAGACGTTCCACGATCGCGGCGTCGCCCTCGGCGATCCGGTCCGCCCAAGGCTCGGCGCCCCAGGTCGTCCGCACTCCGGCCACATCGAAGAGGTCCTTCAGCGCGTAGGGGATTCCGTGCAGCGGCCCGAGCGATGTCCCGGTGCGCAGGAGCGCGTCCATGGCATCCGCCTCGGCGCGGGCGCGTTCGGCGGTGACGGTCACGAAGCACTCCAGCCGCGGGGCGGTCGTCTCGATCCGGGCCAGGTAGACCTCCGTGAGGCGGCGGCTCGTCAGCTCGCCGGAGGCGATCCAGCGTGCCAGGTGCGCGACGGCCGCGAAGGCGATGTCTTCGTCGCCGGCGGGCAGAGGACCGGGGTCCGGCTCGCTCCACCGCATCGGCCCCTGGGTTGCGGGCGCCCGGAAGCCGGGGAGGCGCGGGTCGAAGCGGGTCGCCGGTGCCAGATGATTGGGGAAGGCGAGGGCTCGTCGCCGGAGGGCGTTCTCGATCTGCGGTGCGAGGTTGCCCTGCATCAGGGCGCGCTCCGCCTCGGTGTAGCGCACGCCCATCACACGCTCCGCCGCGGCGATCGTCTCCGCCTCGAACTTCATCGCACCGTTCTCCGAGCTTCGAACCGGATCGATCCTACTCAACTTTCGGGGTTCGAGAATGCCGGAGTCGGGCGATGGATTCCCGCTTCCGCGGGAATGACGGGAGGGGGCGCGGGAATGACGGGAGGG
>CAYFYD010000329.1:3664-5104 GCA_964347195.1 uncultured Ectothiorhodospiraceae bacterium | reverse complement strand
GGCGTCGATCGCGCCCCGGATCTCCTCGAGGAGCGCGCGGCCGCGGGCCGCGCGGGCCGCGGCCGCGCAAGGGTCGAAGCGCGCGTGGAAGAGACCCACGAGCGCATGGGCGACGGAGGTGTTGTGGGCGAGCGCCGCCTCCATGTACTCCTGGCTGAAGGTGGTTCCCGCCTGGCGCAGGTACTTGCAGTAGGCACGCAGCACCGCGATCTCGCGCCAGCCCAGCCCCGAGCGCAGCACCAGGCGGTTGAAGCCGTCGTTCTCCGCGTCGCCCTGCCAGATACGCGCGAATGCCTCCTGGAACTTCTCCCGGACCCGGTCGATGTCGATCTCGAGCGACTCGCCGGCGCGCATCCCGAAATCCTGCATCCACATGCAGGAACCGTCCGCACGCTCGATGCGGGCCGGCTGCCCGGTCTCGACACTGAGACCCATGTTCTCGAGCACGGGCAGCGCGTCGGAGAGCGAGATCGGCTGTTCCGGACGGAAGAGCTTGAAGTGGAGCATGTCGGGCGCCGCTTCGAGGGGACGGTAGAGGCTCATTGCGAGTGCGTCTCCGGCCTCGCCGATCCCCTCCATGCTGTCGATGTCGTGCACCGCCACGCGGGCGCTGTAGCTCGCCTGGTAGTCGGCGGAGAAGGCTTCGCCGTAGCGGCGGAAGCGGGCCACGCCGAGCTCTTCCCCGCAATGGTCGAGCAGCTCCTCGTGGAGGTCGTCGCGCCAGTCGCGGGTGTAATCGGCGAGACGTGCCTCCAGCGCCGCCACGTCCACCGCCACCGCCTGTGCGGGCGGCACCCGGAACACGAAGTAGAGGCGCGCCAGCACCGATTCGGAGAGCTGCACCGTGAAATCGACGTCGCGCGCGCCGAGCGCTTCCCCGAGCAGGTTCTGGATCCTCAGCCTCACCTGCGTGTTGAAGCGCTCTCTCGGCACGAAGACGATGCAGGACACGAAGCGTCCGATGCGGTCGCGGTGCACGAAGAGGCGGATGCGCTGCCGCTCCTGGAGGTGAAGGATCCCCAGTCCGGTCTCCAGGAGCTCGTCGTCGCTCACCTGGAAGAGCAGATCCCGCGGGAAGGTCTCGAGAATGTGGAGCAGGGCCTTGGCGGCGTGGCTGTTCGGCGGATAGGTGGCGCGCTCCATCACCCGCGCCACCTTCTCGCGGAGCAACGGGATCGCCCGCGGCACCTGGTTGTAGGCGGCGGACGTGTAGAGGCCGAGGAAACGCCGTTCCCCCACCACCCGGCCCTCGGCGTCGAAGCGCTTGACCCCGATGTAGTCGAGGTAGCCGGGACGGTGCACGGTGGAGCGGGCGTTCGCCTTCGTGATCACCAGCAGCCGCGGCTCGCGCGCGCGCCCCCCGATCCCGCGGCGCAGGCGCGCGACGGGCGTCGACACCCGGCGCCCCCCCGCGCCCCCCCCCCCCCCCGCCCCCCCCCC
>CAYFYD010000329.1:0-3654 GCA_964347195.1 uncultured Ectothiorhodospiraceae bacterium | reverse complement strand
GCGGCGGGCCGGTGGCGGGGGGCGGGGGCGGGCGCCGGCGGCCCCCCCCGCCGCCGCGGCGCGCGCGCGCGCCGCCGGATCCCGGGGCTCAGGCTCGCGAAGGTCTTCGACTCCCGGGGCCCGGCCTCGCGCAGCAACCCGAGGCCCGACCCCCCCACCGAGCGCAGGCGCTCCTCGCCCTCCTCCCCCAGCAGCTCGTACTCGCGGTAGCCCAGGAACGTGAAGTGGTCGTCGCCGACCCACTCCAGGAATGCCCGCCCCCGGGCGAGCTCGGCCTCGTCCAGGGGAGGAGGACGGGAAGAAAGCTCCGCGAGCACCGCCCGGAGACGCTCCTGCATCGGCTCCCAGTCTTCCACCGCGGCGCGCGCGTCCGCGAGCACGCTGCGGATGTCGCCGGCGATGTCGTCGAGCACCCTCGCCTCGGTCTGGCGATCGACCTCGACGTGGATGACGGCCTCGACGCTCTCCTCGCCGTGGTCCGGCGAGGTCAGGACCCCGGCGTCGTCCCGCCTCACCCTCATGACGGGGTGGATCACGAGGTGGGTGGTGAGCGCGCGCGCGTTGAGCGCCATGCGCACCGAGTCGACGAGGAAGGGCATGTCGTCCGCGACCACTTCCACGATGCTGTGGGTGGAGCGCCATCCGTGCTGGGGCTGCACGGGGTTGTAGACCCGGACCTTGGGCTCGCCGGGGTGGCGCTGGAGCGCGAAGTTGAAGTGCGAGAGCGCGGCGCCGTAGAGGTCGACCATGCTGCGGTCTTCGAGGTCCTCCGCCGCGGTGCCCGCGTAGTAGGGCCGCGCGAAGCACTCGACCGACGCTCTCTGTCCGACCGGCACCCGTTCGCGCACCATGTCGAGGACCGCATCGACAATGGACTCGATGCCGGAGAAGGCCGGATCCGGTGACATGGCTGCACTCCAGGTGCCCGGGTTGAACGCCAGGATCCGGAAAGAGGCCGGGCAACCCTCAGCTCGGCGGAGTCCTGGTGCGACCGGATTGTCTCCTCAAGCCTATCACTTCGCAGGGCGGGGCGGGCGGTGCCGGGGCGACCCGGCCGGCGCGGGGGCCTTCTCGCACCAGAACTGATACATCGCGGCGAAGGTCCCGGGGTGTGACGCTTCGAAGGCGGCCCAGCTCGCGAGAGAGGTCCGGGAGGCGTCTCCGGGAAACATGCGGGCGTACGCGGGCGCGGTCTCCGGACGCTCGTGCTCGAAGCCGATGAATCGAAGGCCCAGACGGGCGAGGGCCGAGGCGATCCCCGGCAGGTCGAAGTGGTGCTCCTCGACGTGGAAGAGCAGGTCCCGCAGGCCGCTCAGGGAGTAGAAGTCCGGACTGCGGGAGATGTCCGCGAGCTCCGGACCGAGCTCGCCGCGCAGCAGCGCGCGGCGAAAGTCGCGCAGGGCCGCGGGCGTCGCGGGCACTCCGCGGCGCGCGATGAGCTCCCGCGCCCCTGCGATGCTTCGCCGCGCGGTCGCGCTGTAGAGCCCGACGCGCATCAGGCCCCCTTCGGCGAGCCGGGACGCTGCCGCCCGCCACCCCGTGAAGGGGTCCCGCAGATGGTGCAGCACCCCGGACGCCGAGACGAGGTCGAAGGCCCCGCCGACCTCCCCGAGGTCGAGGAGGTCGCCGTGAAGGAAGCGCACATTGCGCGCCCCCAACGTCGCCGCCATGCGCGTCGCGTAGGCGAGACTCGCCCGGCTGAGGTCCACCGCCACCACTTCGATCTCCGGCTCCCTCAGTGCGAGGTCGATGGGCTCGTAGCCGGTGCCGCAGCCGAGCACCAGGGCCCGGGAGCCGGCGGCGAGCCTCCGCGCGGGTTTCCAGTGGGGAAAGCGCCGGGAGAGGCTCTCCGCCACCGGCGAAGGCCCCGTGCTCGCGATGCCGAGCCAGCGCGGATAGGGGTCGCTCTCGTACTGCGCCCGCACCCGCCGGGACACGGGGTCGCGCACCGGACCCGCTGAAGGGAGTCCCGCGGCGAGTCGCTGCTCCTCGAGCGGCTCGACCAGGGTGCGCTCGATGACGCGCGCGACGTCGCGCCCGAGGCCGGAGAGCGCCTCCCTCCCGAGACCCCGCGCCGCTTCCACCCGCCACAGCGGGCGGTACATCGCGATGCGCAGCAACGCCCACCGCCCGCGCGGACCGAGGGCGGCGGAGCGCGGCGGCGCGAAGCCCCCGGCCAGCGTCTCGACCCGGGCCTCCTCCCCTTCGCTCGCCTCGAAGAGGTACTGGTTCGCGAAGCACTGCAGCGCGAGCGCCGCGCCCAGCCCTTCGGTCTCCGCCTCCGCTTCCGGACTCCCTTTCCCCTCCGACATCTCGTCGAAGAGCAGCGTGCGGCGCAGCGCCACGAGGGTCGCTTCGAGGTCGGGGTCGACGTTGAGGGTGCGAGCGAGGAGCTCCCGCAACAGCTCGTCGCACGCGAGTGCGGCCACCGGCGGCCGTGCACCGCTCGCCTCCCGGGCTCCCCACGGCGGTAGACGGTGGCGCGCCCGCACCTGGCCGGCGGCGGCGAGCGCGAGGTCCTGGGGGTCGACGCCGGGGGCCCGCATCAGGCGCAGCAGCTCGGCGGCCAGGGCCGGATCGAAGCTCGGCGGAAGGTAGCCCCGCAGCATCGACGCGAGCGCCGGTCGGGCGCCCGCGAGCTCCGGGGCGAGCGCGAGGGCACGCCGGCACGCGCTCCGCGCGCCGGGGAGGTCGCCCATTTCCTGGCGCAGCCGGCCGAGATTGAGGTGGGCCTCCGGGAGGCGCTCGTCAAGCTCGGTCGCGCGCTCGAAGTGGCGCTGCGCTTCCCCGCGCCGTCCCAGCTCGTGCAGGACGTTGCCCAGGTTGTTGTGGAGCCCGGCGTTGGCGGGAGCGAGGGCGAGCGCGCGGCGGTAGGCATCCAGCGCCTCCGAATGGCGCCCCAGACGGCGAAGCGCTCCCCCTTTTCCATTGAGCGCCGCCACCCACTGCGGGCGGAGCCCGATCGCCGCTTCGAAGGCATCGAGGGCCGGCCGCCACCGCCCCTGTCCCGTCAAGGCATGACCCAGGTTGAGCGCGGCTTCGGCGTCTTGCGGCGCGAGGGCCAGGGTGCGTCGAAAACACTCCTCCGCCTCCCGCGGCCGGTCGAGGCGCAGCAGCATCAGGCCCTGGTTGAAGCGCGCATCCGCCGCGTCCGGCTCGAGGCGAGCCGCCTCGCGGTACGCGGCGAGCGCCGACTCGAGATCGCCGAGATGCTCGTGCACCAGCCCGAGGTGCAGGTGGCAGGCGGCCGAACCCGGACTCGCCGCGACCGCCCGGCGCAGCAGGGCGAGGGCCTGTCGGGAATCGCCGCGCTGATGGCGGAGCAGGCCCAGGTGATGGAGCGCCTCCGGGTCTCCCGGCTCCGCTCGGAGAACCCGCCGGTACGCGGCCTCGGCCTCGTCGAGGGAGCCTGAGCGGTGCAGGACGAGCGCCCGTTGCAGATCCGATACGGTGGAGGCTCTCCCGGCCGGCCTGCGTGCTCTCCGGAGCGTTCGACGCACGCTGCTGTGCCCTCAACCGGGTTCTTTCTGATACCGGTGACGCGCCTTCATGGCGACACTGTACTCGACTCCCGCCGCCGAGTGGGCGTGTGAGGACCCGGATCAGGACCATTCAGAAGTCGAGTTGCGGGGTTCGAAGTACTGGAATCAGGCG
>CAYFYD010000328.1:0-5107 GCA_964347195.1 uncultured Ectothiorhodospiraceae bacterium | reverse complement strand
CCGGTGTGCAGCCGCTCGACATCGAAGGTTTGGGGCTTCCTGGAACCGAAGACCTTCACGTTGTCCGGGAGAGTGAGGCGGCGCGTGATCCGGCTCTCCGCGTCGTGATTGCCGTAGAGCAGAAAGACGGGGATGCGCGCCTCGCGCAGGCGCCCCATCTGGCCGACGAAGAACAGGCCGGTCTTGTAGTCTCGCCAGTCGCCGTCGTAGAGGTCGCCGGCGATGACGAGGAACGCGACCCGCTCTTCGAGGGCGTGCCCGATGAGTTGATCGAACGCCTCGCGCGTGGCGGTGCGGATGCGTTCGGCGGCGCTTCCTTCCTGTCCCTCGAGCCCCTTCAAGGGGCTGTCCAGATGGATGTCCGCGGCGTGAAGAAAGCGAAAGGATTCCAAGCGCCTCACTCCTTCAATGGCGATCGGTGAAAGAGAAACAGCGGCAACTGGGCCTGCGGATTTTCTTGCCGGTGCCGCGAGGATGTTCGTGTCGAAAGACGTACTTGGGGCTCATCGGACAGGTAGGCGGATGCTAAAGGGAGCGTCGTCCAGGGGTGTTAGGGTCTCATCGATATCGGGGAGCACGTCCTCCGTCCTCAGAGGCGGCATCTCGGCAAGGACCGCCAACAACGACTTGCGTGCGGCGAGCTCCAGAATCAACCGGTCGCCGTCCATCTGTATGGTCACCTCGTTACCCGGTATCTCGAACTCCCTGAGAATGCGGACCGCCTGGTTCCGACCGTTGCGGAACGACCTGACTTCTCGGATGTTTGCGTCAAAGCGAGCCTCTGGTCAGGCGATTTTACCCTTTAATCTACGAGCTTCACTCACGACAAACGAAGGCAATCGGTTAGAATCTATGACTATATCAAGTGCTTCCTTTTCCTTGTGCGATTCGAATATCAGTTTGGCGTTTCCAACCCTTATGTGTGCACCGGAATCATTGCTGACGCCCAGTCTGATCAGATCATCAACAGCATGCTCGCGAGTGATCATTCCCGACGCATACTTCCTGAATAGCTCGAAATGCTCAACAAGTACTCGTTTGCCAACGGAGTTGAGCTTTCTGATCAGTTCTTCTCTTTTCATTGTCTGCGCATAACCCCGCATGTGAGCGAAGCGGTGCTTTCGCGCAGGAAGAGGCGCTGGAAAAACCAACCCCTTTTTTGGCTTCTCCAGCCGCCACTTTGCGTGTTCAATCCCACAGCTCCCCGAGACTGAAGGTGATCGCATCGAAGGGCGGGATGCTCACTGGCTCGTCGTCCTGCGCGCTCGCAATCAGCAGCCATTGCCCGTCGCGAAACTCGAACGCCTCGAGGATACGGTCTACCGGGTCGATGAGCCAAAGGTGTTGGACGCCTTCGCGGGCGTAGATCGGGCGTTTGCGCAGCAGGTCGAGCTTGCGGGTCGATGCGGAGAGGATCTCGCATGTCCAGTCCGGCGCGAGCGTGAAGTACGCGGTGTCGGGGAGCTGCGGCATGCGCTCGCGGCACCAGCCTCCCATGTCTGGCACCAGTATGTCTTTCCCGAGGTGGAGCTCCGGCTCGTCGATGATTCGCCATCCTCCCGGGCCGCCTCGGCCTCGGTCGAAGGGTCCACCGATTTCGATGCCGAGACGAGAGCTTGCCGTGGCATGCCGCGGCGCCGGTCGTGGATGGGTGTACAGCGTGCCGTCGATGACCTCGGCGACCTGATGCTCCGGGGCTTCGAGCACGTCCTGGTACGTTGCGCGGGGCGCTCGCGTCGAGACGTTGTCTTCGAGTGCGTGGTCAGGCGTTTCCATGTCATCGGCTCCTTCTCTGGCAGCGTGCGCCATGGCCCGGGCCGACCCGGCTCGTTGATCCAGAGTTCGAGTGTCTGCGCTCACGCTGCCTCGATGATCCCACCTGTCACTTCCGCGTGCCAGTCCTCGCCCTGCGTCGAGACGGCGGGTCGGACGACTCGGGAGATAGTGATCCCCAATCTCTTCGTCGCTCTCCAGGGGTATTCGTCACTCGCGGCCCATTGGCTTGCCGACAGAGGATGAGACATGCCCGTGGCCTGCGCGGAGGTTCTGCGAGCGCCGGCCGGCCACACTGCACGCACGGGGCGAGAGCGCCGGCTTGCGTGCGGGAAGGCTTCGGGTCAGTCGAAGGGGATCTCGTAGAGATCGGGTGGCTCGAGGGTGAGCTTGTCGGCGCCGTCCCGGGTGATGACGTGCACGTCCTCCCACAGCATGTCGATCTCCACTTCGGGCTCGGTGCTTATCACCATGCCCTCCTCGAGCACGGTGTGGTCGTCGGGGCTGATGCTCGGCGGTTCGGTGAAGCAGATTCCCTGGCCGTGACCCATCCGCCCGGTAGGCACGATCTCGTAGCCCGCCCCGGTGACCACTTCGACCGCGATCGCGTGGACCTCGGAGCAGCGCACTCCGGGACGCAGCGCCTCGATCATGCGGGCGTTGGCTTCCTGGAGCACCGCGTGACCGCGCCGGGCCGCGTCGCTCGCCGGCCCCAGGGTCGCGAAACGCGCATAGTCGATCGTGTGGTAGCGCACGTAGGCGCCGGCATCCACGTAGAGGAGATTGCCCTTCTCGAGCGGCCGGTCGAGGTGGTGCTGGGTGTGGCTGGAGGGTGAGCCCGCGATCAGGTGCACGAAAGACGTGCGATCGCCTCCCTCCTCGAGGATGAGCTGGCGCAAACGGCGCACCGTGTCGCGCTCCGTCATGCCGGGGGCGACTTCGCGGAAGAGGCGCTGCCGGGCCCGGCCGGTGACCGCCGCCGCCTCGCGCATGTACGCCACCTCTTCCGGCGTCTTGACCATGCGCAGGTGCACGATCAGGTCGCCGGCGTCGACGAAGCTCGCTTGGGGTAACGCCCCGACAATGGAGAGGTAGTCCCCCACCGGCATGCCCATGCGTTGCTCGTGCCCGAGCTCGGCTCCGATGCGCGGCCCCGCTCCGGCGACATCGCGCAGCGCGTCGACCACCATCGACCAGGGAAAGCGCTCGATCGCGACGTAGCCCCGCAGGTCGCGCAGGGGAGTGGTCATGGCGATGGAGTGGGTCTGGATCTCGCCCGCCACCGCCGCCGGCTCGCCCTCCCGGGGAAAGACGAGCACCGCGGGTCGGGTGCACGAGTAGTGGTAGCCCAGGGTGCCGGTGCTGCCGGTGAAGTACTGGAAGTTCTCCTCTCCGCTTACCAGGAGGACATCGAGCCCCTCCTCGGCCATCGCGGCCCTCGCCCTCGTCCAGCGCATCTCGATGTCGGCCTTCGAGAAGGCGGACCACTGCGCATCGCTCGCACTCGAATCCGTCATGTCGTCCCCACCCGGAGTTGAAACTCGACGATTGTATCGTGCCGGGATGCGCGGGCGGCCCGAGCCCTGTTCCCCGCCCGGGCTTCGCCCGAGGTTCCGGCGCCCCCGGGGCCGGCCCGCCTCTGCCTATCTCCGGGTGTGGATGCGACGCAGGATCACGGCGAGGAACGCGGCGGAGAACACGACGCCGACCAGCGGCATGCCGTCGGGCCCCAGGGCGTGCATCGCGCCCCCGCTGAACGCGGGACCGACCACGTCACCCAGCCCCCAGAGGAAGATGAAGCTCGCGTTGATGCCGATGAGCTCGGTTCCCTTGAAGCGGGTGCCGATCATCGCCATCGCGATCACGAAGAAGCCGCCGACGGCGGCCCCCGTCACCAGCATGACGGCCCAGGTCGCAACGATGTGGCCCATCGCCGGGGGGAGGCAGGCGATGCACACCATGGTGACGAGCACGCACACCGCGAGCAGCTTGCGCCGGTCCACGTGGTCGGCGAGCCAACCGATCGGAACCTGTCCACACACCGAGCCGAGCACGAACATCGTGAGCAGGAGCGCCGACGTGTCCGGGTGGAGGCCCTTCTCGATGCCGTACACCGGGAGCAGGGCGAGAACGCTGGAATCGATGAGCCCGAACATGAATGCCGCCATCATGAGGGTGGGGGCAATCCGCAGGAAGTGACGCACCCGGGCCCGGGGCTTGCCTCCGACCATCGGCGCCGCGCCGCGGGCGAGGGCGAGGGGCACCAGGGCGAGTGCGACCACCGCCACGCCGAGGTAGAGCGTCGTCCAGGTCTCGCTGCCGAGCACCGCGATCGCCATGGGTCCGATCGCGAATCCGGAATGCAGGAACATGCCCTGCAAACCGATGAGGCGCCCTCGGGTTCGGTCGCGCGCCATCTGGTTGATCCAGATGTCTCCGGCGGTGAACGCGAGGTCCGTTGCCAGTCCGAGTGCGAAGCGGATCGGGAACCACGCCCATACGTTGGGGAAGACGGGAAGCAGGAGAAGAGATACTCCCATCCCGGCGACGCCGAGCGCCATCACCGGGATGGTGCCGATTCGGCCGATCAGGCGGGGGGCGAGGGGCGCAATGAGCAGCACCGCCGTCATCTGGATCGACGCACTGAGACCGTTGAGCCATGCCGGCACGCCCTGGCGTTCGAGAACTATCGCGAGCAGGGGCCAGCTCAGGCCGAGCGTCACCGCCACCGTAGTGGTTGCGGCGATGCACGCGAAGATGCCTCGTCGCCGGATGGACTCGGATTCGTTTGCCATGGTGCGGGCCCGGGGCGGGCGCGCAATCTATCCGGCATCCTGCCCCGTTGCACCTGGCCCGGTGCTTCCGGGCTCGCCGTCGCTCGGCCCTCTCCACCGGAGACGGGTCAGGTTCCGGGGACATCTCTCGTCGCCGGCAAGGCGACTACGCGAGGACTCTGAACCCCTCCTGCGACGCCGCCTTGTTCAGTCGAGCGTCGAAGCACACAAAGCCGATGCTCGAAGGATCTTCCTCGGCGCCTCGCCCGAGCGGAACAATGCGTGCCACGGGCGTTCTGCGCTCCAGCACCAGGATCGGTTCTCCGGCTTTGACCCGGCGAAGATAGGCGCTCGAGCTGTCCTCGAGGTCGGAGATGGTCGCCCGTATCAATCCACTTTCTCCGCTACTCCTTCTGGCCCGGTTAGCCAGGTAGATCTGGCCAGACACCGGAACGATGCTCCTCCCGCGTGGGATGACCCTGGCCGGGCGCCGTCCGTGCCTGGAATGCAGGGCTCTTCAAAAGTCGGCTTGACGGCTTCAGACTCCGAGCTTCGGGATT
>CAYFYD010000327.1:0-5131 GCA_964347195.1 uncultured Ectothiorhodospiraceae bacterium | reverse complement strand
CGCGCCCCCCAGGCGTTACCTGGCACCCTGCCCTTCGGAGCCCGGACTTTCCTCCCCCCTGGATCCTCGTGGAACCAGGACAGCGGTTGCTCGGCCGGCTCCCACCGCAGCCTAGTGTGAGAGAAGTGGGTGTCCGATTACAAGCGCTTTCTTCATGAGTGACATTAACTGAGTCGTACAACTCAATGACATATCTCGTTATTGTTTTGAACGAAGCGTCATCAGAAACGCCGTCATTCACCTGCCGCGGAAGGACCGCTCCGAGGAAGGTGCCCGCACTGCTCTCCGAAACCGAAGCCCCTTGTCGTTTCACGGGCGCAAGACAGCCCCGAATCGAGTTGACAGTGGGAGGAAAGGGGTCAATAGTGGATCGTCTGTGGGTCGAAGTGGGACGTAGTGGATCTCAAGTAGTGGATTTCAACCGGAGCTTGCGTGTCCTTCAAAGGAAACCATCTAGTCACCTTGGACGACCGGTGGCGTGTCGCGGTGCCCGCGAGGTACCGCCCGGAGCTGCGCGAGAATGGCGGGGGCAAGGTCGTGATCACGATCAGCATCATGGAGAAGTGCCTGGTCGTGTATCCCCTTCCCGAATGGCAGCGCATCGAGTCGGTGCTCCAGACAATGCCGTCCACCGATCCGCAGGTACATGCCATCAACCATCTTCTGGTGGGGCAGGCGACCGAGTACGAGATGGACGGTCATGGGCGCATTCTATTGCCTCAGCCCCTGCGTGCCTTCGCCGGGCTGGTCCCGGATCAGAAGAAGCCCGTCCCGGAGCACGAGGAGGAGGACTCGTCCTTCCGGCGCATCAAGATGGTCGGACTAACGCGCAAGTTCGAGCTGTGGCGGGAGGATCGCTGGGAGAAGCACCTCGCGGGACTGAAAGAGAAGGTCGGGACGTTCCCCTCCGGTCCCCAGAGCGTGGTCGGCTCCCTCGTGCTCTGAACGAGGGCTTCCCGTTTCAAGGTGTTCCCAGGTGCATGACAGACGCGGCAGAGCGGAGTTCACGGCGCGGCTTGCGAAGCTATGCCCGCCGGAGGCGCGTCCCCGTCGCTCGTGCCGCGCCTTGCCCCTATCCCGCGTGGGCCGCCCCGCGGCGCGGAGGCGCGGCGAGCCCCGGTGCTCCCGCACGTCGTCTTCGTGCGGGTCGGACCCCCGACCCTCCCGGGCCGGTCGCGGTGCGCCGTGGGCACCGGGCCGGACGGTGAATGCGCGCCGCGATGAACGCGCGGGGAGCAGGAGCTCGGAGCCGGGTGGCTTCCATGCGTTCCGGTCCGGCGGGCCCACCCCCGGCGGCGGGGCACTGCCGTGCGGCCGCGGCGACCGTGGATGAGCGGGGAAGCCATGTCCCGGTGCTGCTGCCCGAAGTGCTCTCGGCGTTGCGCCCGCGCGCGGGGGGCTTCTATGTCGACTGCACCTTCGGGCGCGGCGGACACGCGCGCGCGCTGCTCGAGCGCATGGACCCCTCCGCCCGCATGCTCGTGCTGGACCGGGACCCGGCCGCGGCCGCGGCGGCCCGGTCCCTCGCCGCGGCGGATCCCCGGGTGGTCGCCGTGCACGCGACCTTTTCCTTGCTGGAGCAGACTTCTCGCGCGGTGTTCGGAGAAGGCGCGGCGGACGGGGTCCTCTTCGACCTCGGGGTGTCCTCGCCCCAGCTCGAGGACCCCGAGCGGGGCTTCAGCTTCCGGCACGACGGGCCGCTCGACATGCGCATGGACCCCGACGAAGGCGCCGCCGCCGCCGAGTGGCTCCACGGCGCGAGCGAGTCCGAGCTGGTCGGGGTGCTGCGGCGCCTCGGAGAAGAACCTCACGCGAAGCGCATCGCGCGCGCCGTCGTCGAGCGTCGCTCGTGCGCCCCGATCCGTCGCACCCGGGACCTCGCGGACCTGGTGGTCCGGGCGACGGGTCATGTGGGAAGCGGCAGATCGAGGTCGGGCGCCCACCCCGCCACCGCGACCTTCCGCGCCCTCCGCATGGAGATCAACCAGGAGCTCTTCCACCTCGAGCGCGGCCTCGAACAGGCGGCACAGATCCTGTCCTCCGGGGGCCGCCTCGTCGTCATCAGCTTCCACTCGCTCGAGGACCGGCTGGTCAAGCGCTTCATCCGGGACCACGGCCGGGGTCCGCGAGTGCCGCGCGCGCTCCCGCTCGAGGCGGCGCTCCTGCCGCGCCCCACCTTCCGAGCCCCGGGGCGGGCGATTCGTCCCGGCGATGCCGAAGTGCGGCGCAATCCGCGGGCTCGCAGCGCCCGCATGCGCATCGGAGAGAAGCGGTGATGCGCGCGGTGTCGTGCACGGGGCTCTTTCTCGCCCTCGTCGCATCGGGGGTGGGCACGATCTACACCCAGCACCTGCATCGCAAGCTCTTCGTCGAGGTCGAGGCGCTGGAACGCGAGCGCGACGCGATGGACGACGAGTGGGGGAGGCTCCTCCTGGAGCGCAGCGTATGGGCGGCGCACGGGCGCATCGAGCACTTCGCGGGCGAGCGACTGGAGCTCGAGGTTCCGGCGGCGGCGGACATCGTGCTGGTGATCCCTTGAGGGCGGGGTGATGCACGGTGTGAGCGGACCTTCGACGCCGCGCCCCCGGGGGCGCCGCATCTTCACCGTGGCGACGCTGGGCGCGGCCGCGTCGGGGCTGGTGGGCTGGGCGGTGTATCTGCAGACGAACCACGGTGCGTTCCTCCAGCAGCAGGGGGAAGCGAGGCATCTGCGCGAAGCGTCCATTCCCGCCCACCGGGGCAAGATCCTCGATCGCCACGGGTACCCGCTCGCGATCAGCGCGCCGGTCTTCTCGGTCTGGGCCGATCCAGGCAAGCTGATCTCATCGGGGGCGGACGTCGGGGCGCTCGCGCAACTGCTCGAGCTCGAGACCACCGGCCTGCGGGACACCCTCGCGACCCGTGCCTCCCGGGAGTTCGTCTACCTGCGCCGCCGGGTCGCCCCCGCGCTCGCGGAGCACGTGGGCGCGCTCGAGATTCCCGGAGTGGGCCTGCGGCGCGAGTACCGCCGCTACTACCCTCTCGGAGAAGCCGCGGGTCATGTCGTCGGTTTCGCGGGGGGGGACGAGAAAGGCCAGGAGGGCGTCGAGCTCGCTTTCGAGGCCCGGCTGGCCGGCCATCCGGGAGCGGAGCTGGTGCTGCGCGACAACCTGGGCCGCATCGTCGAGCGGGTCGAGCGCCTCCGTCCCCCCCGTCCGGGCGAGAACATCGTCCTCAGCATCGACGCCCGGATCCAGCACCTGGCCCACCGGGCACTCCTGGAGGGAGTGAAGGAGCATCGCGCAAACGCCGGCTCCGCGGTGGTGCTCGACGTGCACAGTGGAGAAGTGCTGGCGATGGTGAACCAGCCTTCGTTCAACCCGAACCGGCGCAACCGGCCCGCAGGCGGCGGGCTGCGCAACCGGGCCGTCACCGACGTATTCGAGCCCGGTTCCACCATCAAGCCCTTCATCGTCGCCGCGGCGCTGGAGAGCGGAAAGTTCGGGGTTGCGAGCGTCGTCGACACCAGCCCCGGAACCTACCGGGTGGGCGGACACACGGTGCGCGATGTGCGCGACTACGGTGTCATCGATGTCGCCACGGTGGTGGTCGTCTCGAGCAATGTGGGGGCGACCAAGCTCGCGCTCGCCATCGACCCCGAGCTCACGTGGCGGAGGCTCTCTCTCGTGGGCTTCGGCGCGAGCAGCGCCAGTGGGTTCCCCGGGGAGGCCGCGGGTGTCCTCAACCACTTCTCGGGCTGGCGCCGGACCGAGCACGTGACTCTGTCCTACGGCTACGGGGTGTCGGTCAGCGCGCTGCAGCTCGCCCGGGCCTACGCGGTGATTGCCAATGACGGCCTGATGCCCCGCATCACTTTCGAGCGGGTGGAAGAGCCGGGCCGATGGACGCGCGTGATGTCGCCGAACACCGCCCGGCAGATGCGGCACGTCCTGGAGGCGGTAGTGGCTCCCGGCGGGACCGGACGGCGGGCTCAGGTGCCGGGCTATCGGGTCGCCGGCAAGACCGGAACCTCGCGCAAAGTGATCGGCAAGCGCTACGCCCCGGACCGATACATCGCGCTCTTCGCGGGCATCGCCCCGATGTCCCGGCCCCGCCTCGCCGTCGTGGTGATGATCGACGATCCCTCCGGCGGGCACTACTACGGAGGCCGGGTCGCCGCGCCCGTTTTCTCCCGGATCGCACGGGGTGCGCTGCGGGTTCTCGGCGTTGCCCCCGACGACCACACGGTAGTGACCCGTCGCGTGCATGTCGGCGGGGAAGAACACGACTCGCACCTGCGGCTGTCAGCGGCGCCGCGGGAGCTCCCATGAGCGGCACCCGGCGCCTCGAGGACCTGCTCGCGGACCCGGCGCGGCCGCGCGCATGGCCGTGCTGTGAAGTCCGTGCCCTGCGCAGCGACAGCCGGGAAGTCGAGCCGGGCGACCTGTTCTTCGCCCGCGCCGGGACCCGCGTCGACGGACGCCGCTTCATCGACGCGGCCTGCGAGGCGGGCGCGGCGGCGGTGGTCCACGAAGGCGGCGGCCGGATGCGGCGTCATGCGAGCGGGGCGTGGCTGGTGCCGGTGGTCGATCTGCCGGGATGCCTGGGGCGGGCGGCGGCGCGCTTCTACGGCCATCCTTCGCGCACCCTGCAGGTGGTCGGCGTGACCGGAACCAACGGGAAGACCTCGCTCTCGCACTACGTGGCGCGGGCGATGGCCCGAGTCCATGCGTCTCCGGCGCGTTGCGCGGTTCTCGGCACCCTTGGCTACGGAAGTCCGGATCGGCTGGAGCCGGCTCCGCTCACCACCCCGGACGCCATCAGCGTGCACCGGCAGCTCGCGGACATGAAGGGTGCCGGCGCCCGGCAGGTCGTCATGGAGGTCTCCTCTCATGCTCTCGACCAGGGCCGGGTGGCGGGGGTGCGCTTCACGACCGCGGTCTTTACCAACCTTTCCCGCGACCACCTCGACTACCACCGGGACATGGCGGCCTACGGGCGAAGCAAGCGTCGCCTCTTCGAGACCGAGGACCTCGAGTTCGCGGTCATCAACCTCGACGATGCCTTCGGCCGCGGCTTCTCTCGGTGGTGCCCGGATCGATGAGTCTGCTCGGTCATCGGCTCGCCGGCCATCGAAGTGCGGCGCGGGACA
>CAYFYD010000326.1:0-5133 GCA_964347195.1 uncultured Ectothiorhodospiraceae bacterium | reverse complement strand
CGATGGCGACGGGCCGGGAGGGGCCTTCCATCACGGTGACGGAGGTCGCGGGCACCCCGGATGCCTCGGACTTCGCGGTTGGTGCGCGCGCCCCGGATGCTGCGTCCGGCGGTGCCAGGATGCGCGCGAGGTCCACCCCTTCAATGAGGCCGGGGCGCGCGCGCCCCGGATGCCATGCAACAAGCGGGCGGACGCACCTTTATATTGCCCTTCAATGAGGCCGGGGCGCGCGCGCCCCGGATGCGACCATGCGGAACAACGCTCGCGTCACGGCCCTAAACGCCTTCAATGAGGCCGGGGCGCGCGCGCCCCGGATGCCCCGTAGAGGGTGTGCTCGCGCCGCGCCGGCGCCGACCTTCAATGAGGCCGGGGCGCGCGCGCCCCGGATGCGAGTCCCACTACGAGGTACTGCTGCCTGACTACGCATGCCTTCAATGAGGCCGGGGCGCGCGCGCCCCGGATGCGCCGCCCCACGTCTGCCACACCGCGCCGTTGCGCACTTGCCTTCAATGAGGCCGGGGCGCGCGCGCCCCGGATGCCCCCTCACGCAGGTCGTGGTCTGTGGCGAATACCGGATCCCTTCAATGAGGCCGGGGCGCGCGCGCCCCGGATGCGGGTCCGGTCGACCAGCTCGATCCACTCGTCGTCGGTCCTTCAATGAGGCCGGGGCGCGCGCGCCCCGGATGCGCCATCTGGGCGACGGTCCGGGCGAATGTGGCCGACCTTCAATGAGGCCGGGGCGCGCGCGCCCCGGATGCACCACGAACGCGCATCCGCATTCGCAGTCGGTATATCCCTTCAATGAGGCCGGGGCGCGCGCGCCCCGGATGCGAATGACGTGCGGCAGATGGAGGGCCTGGAGCCGATCCCTTCAATGAGGCCGGGGCGCGCGCGCCCCGGATGCGCCCCCGACGCGGATCCGGCCCGCCACTGGCCGGCCCCTTCAATGAGGCCGGGGCGCGCGCGCCCCGGATGCCTGCGCTACTACAGATGCCTCGACCTCGTTCACGTACCTTCAATGAGGCCGGGGCGCGCGCGCCCCGGATGCCGCGCACTTCTTGATGCATTTTCGCGGGGTCGCTCCGCCTTCAATGAGGCCGGGGCGCGCGCGCCCCGGATGCCGCGGTTCATTCTCGCCATCGCCAAGCCGCTCGTGCTCCCTTCAATGAGGCCGGGGCGCGCGCGCCCCGGATGCATCTCGGTCTCGCGCGCCTCGTCGGCGACCAGGATCCCTTCAATGAGGCCGGGGCGCGCGCGCCCCGGATGCCGACGGGTAGTGATGTCGCCGCCGTCGCGGAGGCGGCCTTCAATGAGGCCGGGGCGCGCGCGCCCCGGATGCAAAATTCAAATTTCCATCCCCTGATAAGGGTTTGAGTACCTTCAATGAGGCCGGGGCGCGCGCGCCCCGGATGCGATGTGGTTCGGGATGGATGTCGCTGCCGACATGGAGCCTTCAATGAGGCCGGGGCGCGCGCGCCCCGGATGCCGGGTCGATGTCTGGGCGGTGGCCCGGACACCGTAACGCCTTCAATGAGGCCGGGGCGCGCGCGCCCCGGATGCTTCACAGCGTCACGGCCAGCGTCGTGCAGCAGCCTTCCCTTCAATGAGGCCGGGGCGCGCGCGCCCCGGATGCGCGGCCACGGCCGCGGCGGCCAAGGCCGGCCGATGGGCCTTCAATGAGGCCGGGGCGCGCGCGCCCCGGATGCCCGATCGTGACGATCACGACCGCTGCGAAGATGCTCCCCACCTTCAATGAGGCCGGGGCGCGCGCGCCCCGGATGCGTACCGGCTCTCCGCGACGCGCCACGACCGGGTGCCGCCTTCAATGAGGCCGGGGCGCGCGCGCCCCGGATGCTCCCGCGAGCGACCAGCCGAAGTAGTGCTGGATGGCGGCCTTCAATGAGGCCGGGGCGCGCGCGCCCCGGATGCACCGGGTTGTCCTGACGCAGCTTCAGGACCGGGGTTCCTTCAATGAGGCCGGGGCGCGCGCGCCCCGGATGCGTCCCCGTGACCGTGCACCTGCACGGCCGTCAGGTGCCCTTCAATGAGGCCGGGGCGCGCGCGCCCCGGATGCGCTTGTCGGTGTCGGCGTAGCACTCCTCGATCTTGATCCTTCAATGAGGCCGGGGCGCGCGCGCCCCGGATGCCAAGGCCCGTCAGTTGTTTTCCCTGGTGCTGCAATTGCCTTCAATGAGGCCGGGGCGCGCGCGCCCCGGATGCGTATCGCCGCGGTGGTGTACTGGCTCATCGTGCACAGCCTTCAATGAGGCCGGGGCGCGCGCGCCCCGGATGCTTTGGCGTCGTGGCGCAACGGAACATATCGCGCGCGGTCCTTCAATGAGGCCGGGGCGCGCGCGCCCCGGATGCCGGGTGCTCCAGCAGCATCGAGCGCATCGCCGTCGCCTCCCTTCAATGAGGCCGGGGCGCGCGCGCCCCGGATGCAGTGGAACGGCAGCGAGACCCAGCCCGAGATCTACCCCCTTCAATGAGGCCGGGGCGCGCGCGCCCCGGATGCTCGAACGAGCGCGTGCCGTCGCGCTCGAAGCCGTCGACCCTTCAATGAGGCCGGGGCGCGCGCGCCCCGGATGCCCACAGCCGCCGCGCGTCCGGGATCGACAGGCCGCGCCCCTTCAATGAGGCCGGGGCGCGCGCGCCCCGGATGCCACGGTCGCGGGGCGCAGGTGCCGCCAGTCGGACGCCCTTCAATGAGGCCGGGGCGCGCGCGCCCCGGATGCTCTGGCGCGCGTCCACCTGGCCGCGCTGGCGCACCTGCCTTCAATGAGGCCGGGGCGCGCGCGCCCCGGATGCGACGCCGCCGGTGATGCGCCATCGCGGCGAATGGCTGCCTTCAATGAGGCCGGGGCGCGCGCGCCCCGGATGCCCCTGCCGCCCCTCACCATCGGCGCGGACACCGCGTGCCTTCAATGAGGCCGGGGCGCGCGCGCCCCGGATGCCACCGCGCGAACAGCCACGAGGCGCGAGCCGAGAAGGCCCCTTCAATGAGGCCGGGGCGCGCGCGCCCCGGATGCATCAGCTCAGCCTCGTCGCCGGCGGCCGTGAGGTCTACGCCTTCAATGAGGCCGGGGCGCGCGCGCCCCGGATGCGACGCGAGCAGCAGGTCGACCCGCTCGGCGCGCCGGTCCCTTCAATGAGGCCGGGGCGCGCGCGCCCCGGATGCCGAGCTCCTCCCGCTCTCCGCGGCGGCCGACAAGATCCCTTCAATGAGGCCGGGGCGCGCGCGCCCCGGATGCCGGGGCCGTCCGATGCGGCGCGCACCGACGAGTCGCTCCTTCAATGAGGCCGGGGCGCGCGCGCCCCGGATGCGCCGATGGTGACGATCACGACGGCGGCGAGGATCGAGCCCCTTCAATGAGGCCGGGGCGCGCGCGCCCCGGATGCGGCCCGGCCCCACCGCCCGGAGTAGCCCCGTGACGACCCTTCAATGAGGCCGGGGCGCGCGCGCCCCGGATGCCCCGCGCCGTCGACATCGCGCGCTCGTCCCCCAGGGCGCCTTCAATGAGGCCGGGGCGCGCGCGCCCCGGATGCGCGGCGCTCGCCGTCGGGACAGATCTCGTCGGCGATTCCCCTTCAATGAGGCCGGGGCGCGCGCGCCCCGGATGCTCAGCGTCGTCGTGGCCAGTAGGGCGAATGATCGATACCTTCAATGAGGCCGGGGCGCGCGCGCCCCGGATGCCCCTTGCCGTATTTGTGGCAAGTGTTCTTCAAATAATCCCTTCAATGAGGCCGGGGCGCGCGCGCCCCGGATGCTCTGTTGAGCGGTGCATCAACCTCTGGTGCGAAATGGACCTTCAATGAGGCCGGGGCGCGCGCGCCCCGGATGCCCAGTCCGGCAGCGGCCTCTACAGGCTCCCCGATCCGCCTTCAATGAGGCCGGGGCGCGCGCGCCCCGGATGCCGGTGCCGCGGCCGTGGGGGGAGAGACCTACTACATCCCTTCAATGAGGCCGGGGCGCGCGCGCCCCGGATGCGACCGAGCGTCCCGAGGATCGGGCGGCGCGGCTGAGCCTTCAATGAGGCCGGGGCGCGCGCGCCCCGGATGCGCTGCGGATGTCGGCGCGGGCCGCGTCGCCCACCTGACCCTTCAATGAGGCCGGGGCGCGCGCGCCCCGGATGCGGCGCGCGAGCGGCGCGTGGAAGATCAGGGTCTCGGCGCACCTTCAATGAGGCCGGGGCGCGCGCGCCCCGGATGCTGCCACAGGGCCGGGTCCTCGAATTCGGCATCGTCGAGCCTTCAATGAGGCCGGGGCGCGCGCGCCCCGGATGCCGCGCGGACGCGCAAGCTGCGCAACGGCCAGCCCGAGGGCCTTCAATGAGGCCGGGGCGCGCGCGCCCCGGATGCTGCGTATCGTCGTCCCAGTAGCGCGTATAGCCCCGGTCCCTTCAATGAGGCCGGGGCGCGCGCGCCCCGGATGCTCAGCCCTTTGCTTCCAATCAGATACTGGAATCATGACCTTCAATGAGGCCGGGGCGCGCGCGCCCCGGATGCCGCGACGTGTCCCCGGTCGCGGAGCTCGCGTAGCGCCCCCTTCAATGAGGCCGGGGCGCGCGCGCCCCGGATGCCCCGTAATGCTCGCCTTCGTTCCGCCCGTCTCGTGATTACTCCTTCAATGAGGCCGGGGCGCGCGCGCCCCGGATGCCGGCTCACTCATGGGCGGCGGCCATCATCGCGCACCGCCTTCAATGAGGCCGGGGCGCGCGCGCCCCGGATGCTATTCAGCGACGTTGGATCAAGCACCTACTTCTGGACAGCCTTCAATGAGGCCGGGGCGCGCGCGCCCCGGATGCGCGAGCATCGGGCGGGGGGGGTGAGCCCCGCGGTCACCCTTCAATGAGGCCGGGGCGCGCGCGCCCCGGATGCCATGCACGTTTTCGTCGACGAGCTGCACCTGCTGTGCCACCTTCAATGAGGCCGGGGCGCGCGCGCCCCGGATGCACGATGAGACGCGGCGCTATGTCGCGGGCTGGCAAGTTCCTTCAATGAGGCCGGGGCGCGCGCGCCCCGGATGCGGAGAGCACGTCGAGGCCCGCGAGGCCGTCTCCCCTCCTTCAATGAGGCCTATGGGAATTGTGAAGAGGAGGGCTAGGGCTTGCATTTAGTAAGGCTTCCTTGATA
>CAYFYD010000325.1:0-5147 GCA_964347195.1 uncultured Ectothiorhodospiraceae bacterium | reverse complement strand
CGTGCTCGCCGGCGGGCTTCCGCACTCCGGTCCCCTGGCGGATCCGCAGCCGGGCTGAGGATGGTGCGTAATCAGGCAGGACTTTGATCGAGATGAGCGGGAGCGCGCGCGGCGGAAGCAGTGCCCTCAGGGCCCCCCGAGCAGGGCCCCGCAGTCTTCCACCCGGCAGTCGTGCCCGAGGAGGAGGAGACTGTGCCAGAGGGTGGCCTGGTTGCCGGAGACGACGGGCCGGTCGATCGACGCCTCGATCCCCCCGATCACCGCGAGGGTGCTGATCGCGGTGTCGGGTATCAGGAGCGGGTGCGAACGCGGGGAAAGGGCGCGATGGAAACGCGTGACCTCGCGGTGGATGTCGAGCTCGGAAGACTGGAGCTCGTCGTCGCAGTCCAGCGACACCATCGCCGCCACGCCTACCCCGGCGTCGTCGAGAAAGCGGAGAAAGCGATGGGTGGTCGGCGCGGGATAGGCGCTCACCACGTCCACCGTCTCCGCGCCCAGCACCCGCACTGCCTCGAGCATCGCGAGCGAGGTGCTCGTTGCCGGCCGGCCCGCCGCCCGCGCGATCGCAGCGGCCTGGGCGCGCGACCACTCGAGTCCTCCGATGAAGCTCGCGCAGGTGCAGGGCCAGGCGATGAGGTCGCACCCCGCTTCGCCGAGCTCCCGCGCGGCGGCGGCCAGCTTGTCCTCGCGGCCGGTATCGAAGACCGACTCGATACCGTGGCGGCCGTCCGCGGGGCTGAACGCCTCGACCGTGCGCACCGCCGGAAAGCCGAAACGGCGCATCCAGTGCTCGTAGTGGCGCGTCTCGGGGTCTTCGACCCTTCCCACGCCCTCACCGACCACCTCGGGGATGATCAACCCCAGGCGCTGCTCCGGCGATGCCGCTCCCTGCATGAGCGCTGCCCCGGCCCGCGGGGTCAGTCCGCCTCGATGTACATGGTCTCGTCAGCAGCGCCGGCGAACCAGACGTCACGACAAGCCTCGGCGAACTCCTCCAGCGCCTCGAACGAGGTGCCGGTCGCGAAGAGGGATCCGGGAAGGATGCCGTAGGGACTGACGAGGCTGTTGCCCCGCTCGTAGAAGAACGCGAAATCGAGGAGTCGGCCGTCTTCGTCGGGGGTGAGGTCCTGCCCCGAGAGGGTGTTGCCGCCCGCGAATCCTCCCGTGTGGCGGGCGCTCACCGGCACGAAGAGCAGGTCGCCGGGGCCGGGATAGATGCAGGTCCACTCCTGCGGGGGTTCGGGGTCCGGGAGCGACACGAGCACGTAGATCTCGTTGTTCGCGTACTTGGCATGGTAGACCTGCTCCTCCACCGGCAGCATGCCGGCCACCGCCGCGCAGGTCTCGGGCGACCGGTCCCAGCGCATCCGGAGCCGGACGCTCGCGCCGCGCCGGCGGAGACCCAGACGAATGAATTGCGGCTCTCTGTCGCTCATGCTCGTTGTCCCCCGCTTCGAGATCGTCCGCCCGCCCTTCGCGGGCAGCCCTCGGCGAGCAGTATACGGCGCATGCCCGCGCCGTGGTGGTGCATAATCCGCGACGCCGGGCGCTCGAGGACCGTACGCCAATCGTGAACGCCCGGCCCGCGGGCGACGGTCATCGCCGGTCGCGTACCAACGGAACGTCGATCCGACAGAATCCATGCTCGACTTTCGGGATTCGGGTTGCTGGAATCAGGCAATGGATTCCCGCTTCCGCGGGAATGACGGCTGTCGTGGGAGTGACGTGTCTTGCGCGGATGATGTCATTCCCGCGAAGCTTGCCCCCGACCCCGATCGGGGAGCGGAAACCACAAGGAGCGGGAATGACGAGGAGTGGCGTCCTGCACATTGCCCGTCATTGCCGCGCCCCCTCCCGTCATTGCCGCGTCGCGAAGGTCGTTACATGACGCAGTTCTATGTGGCCTCCCGTCATGGCCGCGCCCCCTCCCGTCATTCCCGCGAAAGCGGGAATCCATTTCGGCCAACGCATCCCGAAACCCGAGACCCATGCGCTCCTCCCATGACGTGGTGATCATCGGCGGCGGGGTCACCGGCGGCTCCACCGCCTGCTTCCTCGCCCGCGAGCCGGGCTTCTCGGGGTCGGTGCTCGTGGTGGAACGGGACCCCACCTACGAGCACGCCCCTTCCGCACGCTCCACCGGAGGCTTCCGGCAGCAGTTCTCGACCCCGGAGAACATCGAGATCGGCCTCTTCGGCGCCCACTTCTTCAAGCACGCGGCGCGCTATCTCTCGGTCGACGGCGAGGCGCCGGACATCGGCGTCCGGGAGGGAGGCTACCTGCTCCTCGCGACCCCGGAGGCGTTGCCGATCATGAAGGAGAACAACGCGACGCAGCGCGCCCGCGGGGCGGAGATCCGTTTCCAGGACCGGGAAGCGCTGCGGGCGCGCTTCCCGTGGCTCGACCCCTCCGGGCTCGCCGGCGGCTTCCTGGGACTGCGCAACGAAGGCTGGGTCGACCCGTGGTCCCTCGTCCAGGCGTACAAGCGGAAGGCGCGGGCATCGGGCGTGGAGTACGTCGCCGACGAAGTGATCGCGCTCGAGCGCGAGGGCTCGCGAGTCCGCTCCCTTCGGCTCCGTGACGGGGGGCGCATCGAGGCGGACGTGGTTGTCAACGCGGCCGGTGCCCGCGACGCGGCCGGACTCGCGGCCCAGGTGGGGGTGGACCTGCCCATCGAGCCGCGCAAACGCTGCACCTTCGGGTTCGAGTGCCGGGAGGAGATCGGCCCGGCCCCGCTCACCGTCACCCCGGAGGGGGTCGCCTTCCGCCCGGAGGGGCGCGGGTTCATCAGCAACACCGCCCCGCCGCCGGACCGTGACCCGGTGAACGAGGACACCGAGGTCGACCACTGGATATTCGAGGAGATCGTCTGGCCCGCGCTCGCGGAACGGGTCCCCGCCTTCGAGGCGATCAAGGTGACGAGCTCGTGGTGCTGCCACTACGACTTCAACACCCTCGACGAGAACGTCATCGTCGGCCGCTCGCCGGACGTGGAGAACTTCTACTTCGGGATCGGCTTCTCCGGGCACGGCCTGCAGCAGTCGCCGGCGATCGGGCGGGCCCTGAGCGAGCTCGTGACCTACGGCGAGTACCGCACCCTCGACCTCACCCGCTTCGGCTACGAGCGCGTGCTGCGGGGCGAGCCGCTCCCGGAGCTGAACTGCTGGTAGGGGACGCCCCCTGCCCGCTCACCAGCGCCCACACTCCGGGTGCATGTCCTCGGGCGCGAGCTGGATGTCGAAGCGCTCCCGGATCCGCGCGTCCACCCCGGGCGGGACCGTCTGCGGGTAGTGGGTGGAGAGGATCTCCCGCACCCGCTCGTGTGCGCGCTGGAAGATGTCGCGGCTGCCGTCCTCCTCCCACACCGCCGGCGTGTTGCGGTCGCCGAGCTCGGGAAAGAGGTACTCGGTCTGCATGAGGCCCAGCGTCTGCTCGTGCCCGAGGAAGTGACCGGGGCCGGCCACCGCCTCTTCGATCACCGGCACCGAGAGGGTATCCTCGCTCACCTCGATGCCGCGCAGCACCCGCAGGATGTTACCCATCATCTCGTTGTCGATCGCGAGCGCTTCGTAGGAGCAGCCGAGCAGCGCGCCCTGCATGCCCGCCGATTCGTACACGAAGTTGGCGCCGCTCATCCCGGCCAGCAGATTGGTGATCGCCTTCTCGTAGCCGGCCTGGTTGTCGGGCACCTTGGAGTCGGTCATGCCGGCCGCGATCCCGGAGGGCAGGCCGTACCAGTTCGCGATCTGGGCCGCGCCCGCGTTGAGCAGCGCCTCCTCGGGACCGCCGCCGGAGAATGCACCGGTGCGCAGATCGGACGTGAAGGGCCAGTTGCTGAAGATCACGGGGTGGCCCGGACGCACGAGGTTGATGAGCACCAGGCCCCCGAGCGCCTCCGCCGTGGTCTGCACCAGGGTGCCGGCGAGCGAGGCGGGTGCGGTGGCACCGGCCTGGGCCGCGATGATGAGGTTCACCGGCATGCCGTTGCGGGCCGCCGCCACGTTGACCTCGCTGTTCTCCGGCGCGAACTTCAGGGGAGGCACGATGGCGGTCGAGTGCACCTTGCAGAAGGGGCGCGCGGCGAAGCGACCTTCGCCTCCGAGCATCAGGTCGAACATCTCGACCACCGGGGCGACGTTGCCCGCCTCGTTGAAGCTCACTCCGATCGGCTTGGTGGTGGACGCCGCGGTGGCGTAGGCCATGTTGATGTCCATCGCCGTCCAGTCCTCGATCTCGGCCGGCACCACGGTGCGGGAGTACCAGGCGAGGTTCGAGAGCCGATCGACGAGGCGGCCGAAGTCGTAGATGTCGCGCAGGGTGGAGGGACGGTAACGGCCGCTGTCGAAGTCCGGGACGCTCACTGCCGCGCCCGCGGTGCCGAAGTGCACGCGGGTGCCTTCGATCCGCATGTCGTGCTCGGGGTCGCGCCCGTGGAAGACGAAGGAACGGCAGGCGCCCGCGAGCACGTCCTCGACCAGCGCGCGCGGGAACTTGACCCGCCCCTCCCCGGTGATCTCGCAACCCCGCTCCGCCGCGAGCTCGTAGAGGATGGGGATCCCGTCGCCCATCCCGACCCGCTCGAGCACCGTGAGGGCCGCTTCGTGGATGCGCTCGATCTCGCGGGTGCTGAGCGGCCGATAGAGCTCGACTTCGACTCCGCTGCGGATCACTTTGGCGACGTCCTGGAGCGCCTCCTCGCGCGCGCGCTTGCGCATCGCGCGGCCCCGCCTCCCTGCTCTCGGTCTCTCCCCGCTCATCCGATCGTTCCTCGCTCGCCGCCGCGTGCTGCCGCTCTCCACCCGTCTGCCGCCCCGACCCGCCCGCCGCATCGCGGCTCACGGGCCGGGCCGGGCCGGGATCGGGGTCTACCCGCACGCCGTCGCCTGCCGCCGATGACTGCATCGGAGCACCCGGCGCTCCCGACTCGGATCGGGCTTCCGGTTGTGGTTGTATTATGCCCAATCGGAGAGTCGCTCGACTCGGAATCGGTGTGGCAGCTCAGGAACATTCGGAAGTCGATGCCGGGCACTCGTCCGGGCAGGGCAGATCAGTTCGTGGGCGTCCTCGATCGCCACCGCACAGCGTAGCTCCGTGATGCAGAAGCTCTTTCTTCGCTTGGCGACGACTTCGCTCGAAACGCTCGGCGA